>DATMHD010000118.1:0-2547 GCA_035555075.1 Sphingomicrobium sp.
CATGCTTCAGCTTGGTCTGGAAACCGACCATGTTCCATAGCGTGCCCAGCGCATTGTCCTGGCGAAGCTGGACGACGGCATAGGGCCAGCGGCCCGTGCGCGGATTGTCGAGGCCGACGCCCTTCATCGGACCGAAGCGCAGGGTCTCGGGACCGCGTTCCGCCATCACTTCGATCGGCATGCAGCCCTCGAAGTAGGGCGTGTCCTTCTCCCACTCCTTGAACTCGGTCTTCTCGCCGGCGTTCAAAGCCGTCACGAACGCCTCATACTGCTCCTTGTCGAGCGGGCAGTTGACGTAGTCCTTGCCGCCCTTGTCCCAGCGGGCGGCCATCCAGGCGACTTCCATGTCGATGCTGTCGCGGTGGATGATGGGCGCGATCGCGTCGAAGAAGGCGAGGGCGCCTTCGCCCGTTTCTGCCGCGATGGCTTCCGCGAGTTTCGATCCGGTCAGTGGGCCGGTGGCGATGATGGTTGGGTGATCAGGAAGCACATCGATCCGCTCTCGGACGACGGTCACGTTGGGATGCTGCTCCACGCTGCGGGTGACCTCTGCGGCGAATTCCTCGCGGTCGACGGCAAGTGCTGAGCCGGCCGGAACGCGATGCTTGTCTCCGGCGCGCATGATGAGGGAGCTCAACGCGCGCATTTCCTGGTGGAGGAGGCCCACGGCATTGTGCTCCGCATCGTCCGAGCGGAAGCTGTTTGAGCAGACCATCTCGGCAAGCCGGTCGCTTTCGTGCGCCGGTGTGGTGTGGCCGCCGCCGCGCATCTCACTGAGCCGGACGCGCACGCCGGCCTCGGCCAATTGCCAGGCGGCCTCGGATCCGGCGAGGCCACCGCCGATGATGTGAACGTCGAATGACATGCGGGGCTGTTAGTCGCCTGCGTTCCCGCTATCCAGCGCCGATGCGCATCTTCACGATTGGCTATGAGGGCACGACGGTCGGCGGTTTCATCGCCGCACTTCAGGCCGCCGGCGTCGAGCGGGTAATCGACGTCCGCGCATTGCCGCTGTCACGCCGTCCCGGATTTTCGAAAACTCCGCTTCGCCTGGCGCTCGAAGAGACAGGCATCGAATATGTGCATCTGAAAGCTCTGGGTACGCCCACGGAGGGTCGCAACGCGGCACGAGCGGGACGCCATGAGGATATGGCGCGAGTCTATGCAGGCCAACTGGAACTGCCCGAAGCGATCGCGCAAACCGCGCAGATGATCGCGCTAGTCGAAGAGAAGCCGAGTGCGTTGCTGTGCATGGAGCGAGAGCCCGCGCACTGCCATCGGACGCTATTACTCGATGCTGTGGCTGCCAACGCCGAGGTTGTGCACCTCTACGCGTGATCGTCAGACCGCGGGAAGCTCCTCGGGCGCGGTGTGGCCATTGAGGAGGGCCTCGATATCGGGGATCGGACGCCCGCTCATCTCTTTGTTGACCGAGCAGACGATCCGGCGTTCGACTTCCTTGTGAAGCTCCTTGCGCAGGGTCCCGAGCGCCTTCGGTGGAGCAACGATCGCCAGGGCGTCGAAATCGTTGCGCAGCGCCCGTGCCTTGAGTTCGTCCGCCGCGTCCTTGATCCAGCGGTCCTCTTCCTGCTGGTGATAGTCAGGTTCCTCATAGGTCGACCGGCCATAGCCGCCGCTCTGCTGGGTTGAGCCCGGCGAATCGGTCTTGATCTCGCTGTCCTTCCGATCCTCGCGATGATCGTGCGCCTCGGTACGCAGATCGATCTGGTTCTCGTCACCGTGATTTCGCAGGAACAATACCTTGGTTCCGTCGGCGACAAGGACCAGCGCGTTGTTGGGAAGGGGCATGGACGTTTCCTCCTGACAGTGTTGCTAGGAGAACGCGAACTTGCCCGCGGCGGTTGCGGCGGCTCGTCGCATCGCCGCCCCGCCTCAGGCCAGTCTATTCCTGCTCCGGATCGGCGGGCTTCTCAAGCTCGCTTTCGCCAGTAACCGCGTCGGGGACGGGCGCGATCTCGTCGCCGCCTTCGACATCGATCTCTTCCTCGTCGCTTTCCTCGATCTTGGCGACGCTAACCACATGCTCGTTCTCCCCGACTCGGAAGATCGTCACACCCATCGTGTTGCGCCCGGCGATACGGATGTCGGCAACAGTGGTGCGGATCAACTTGCCCTGGTCGGTGACGAGCATCAGTTGCTCGCCCTGCCGGGCGGGGAAGCTGGCGACGACGCAGCCGTTGCGTTCCGAAGTGTCGATATTGGTAATGCCCTGACCGCCACGATTAGTACGGCGATATTCGTATGCCGAGGACCGCTTGCCATAGCCGTTTTCGGTGATGGTCAGGATGAATTGCTCGCCCTCATGCATTTCGGCGATGCGTTCCTCGGACAGCGGGCATTCGCCCTCCTTTTCGCCCTTCCACGGCGCGAAGCGGAGGTATGCCTCGCGCTCCTCCTGCGTGGTGCCCATGCGGTGGAGGATCGACATGGAGATGACCTCATCGCCGGGCTGCAACCGGACGCCGCGGACGCCGGTCGAAGTGCGCGACTGGAACTCGCGCACGTCGGTGGCCATGAAGCGGATCG
>DATMHD010000119.1:0-4395 GCA_035555075.1 Sphingomicrobium sp.
CTCCCCCAATTGTGTGACCCCGCCACTGTCGCCCCCTTCTGAGGCGAAGGCCTTCACATCGACGTCGAACGCTTCGGCAAGACGAAGAAGAATCCCGGCGGTGACCGGACGCTGATTGCGCTCGAGATGATTGAGATAGGAACCCGAAATCCCGAGCTCGTCGGCCATCTGGCTCTGGTTGAGCCCCCGCTCGCGGCGCAAGCGCTTGAGGCGCGCACCAAGGAACAGCTTGCGCTGCAGCATCATCCGTCAAGGTGTCAAGAAATTCACAAATACACAAGTCCAATTCTGCCACGTCAGCACTTTTCCGTGCGGCTTTTACCGCCACGATGGGTTCTCCTCGCCTGCGAGATCAGTTCAGGGGACTCGGGCGATGCGTGATTTCGGGATGGTGGTGGCAGCTCCGGAGGGCCGGTTTGAGGGTATCGAACGGCCCTACAGCGTCGAGGATGTGCTGAAGCTTCGGGGGTCCATCCCCATCGAACATACGCTTGCGCGCCGCGGGGCGCTCAAGCTCTGGGACCTGCTCAATCAGGAGGAGCCGGTCCGGGCGCTCGGCGCCTTGACTGGCAACCAGGCGATGCAGATGGTCCGCGCGGGATTGCAAGCGATCTACCTTTCAGGCTGGCAGGTTGCGGCCGACTCGAACGTCAGCGGCTCCATGTATCCCGACCAGTCGCTTTACCCGGCCAACTCGGGTCCTGAACTTGCCCGCAAGATCAACAAAACCCTCAGCCGGGCCGACCAGATCGAACATCTGGAAGGGGGCGCCAGCCGGGACTGGTTTGCGCCGATTCTCGCTGACGCCGAAGCGGGCTTTGGCGGACCGCTGAACTGCTTCGAGATCATGAAGGCCTATGTCGAGGCGGGCGCCGCTGGCGTTCATTTCGAAGACCAGCTCGCGAGCGAAAAGAAGTGCGGCCACCTCGGCGGCAAGGTGCTGATTCCAACCCAGGCGGCGATCCGCAATCTTGATGCGGCGCGCCTCGCCGCCGATGTCTGCGGAGTGCCGACGGTGCTGGTCGCTCGAACCGATGCGGAGAGTGCCAAGCTTATCACCAGCGATGTCGACGAGCGCGACCGCAGCTTCATCGGTGGTGAACGCACATCCGAAGGCTTCTTCCAGCTGAAGGACGGGACGGGCCTCGATCACTGTATCGCGCGCGGGCTTGCGTTCGCGTCGCACGCCGACCTCTTATGGTTCGAGACGAGCCATCCGAACATCGAAGAAGCGCGGCGCTTTGCCGAGGCCATCCACCACCGTCATCCCGGCAAGCTCCTCGCTTATAATTGCTCGCCGAGCTTCAACTGGAAAGCCAAACTCGACGAGCAGACAATCGCCAACTTCCAGCGCGAGCTCGGGACGATGGGATACAAGTTCCAGTTCGTTACGCTGGCAGGCTTCCACAGCCTCAACCATGCGATGTTCGAACTTGCGAGCGCATACCGGGACCGTGGCATGGCGGCCTATTCAGAGCTCCAGCAGGCCGAGTTCGCCAGCGAAGCGCGGGGCTATACGGCAACGCGGCATCAGCGCGAGGTCGGGACGGGCTATTTCGACGCGATCGCAACCGCGGTCTCCGGCGGCCGCTCCTCGACCGTGGCGCTCAAGGAATCCACCGAAGCTGCTCAATTTGTAGCAGCGGAATGAGGGAGGATGACGATGGGACAGCGTTATTGGGTCATCGGCGGTCATTATCAGGACTGCCGCTTCGCCGAACTGGAGCCCGGCACGGAGGTCATTCACGGGCCCTACAGCGATGAGCTGAAGGCTCGCGTCGAATGGCAGCGGCTGACCTTTCGCGATCGCTGCACGGCCACCGAGCGCTACTCGATCTGCGTGGAGCCGGTGCTACAGTGAGCGACGTGATTGATCTTCCCACAACGCAGCGCCGCATCATTGCCGAACCTTCCGCAGTCCGCGGGGCCGACGAGGTCCTGACGGAGGGCGCGCTGGACTTCCTGGCCGAACTCCACGAGCGATTTGACTCACGTCGCCGTGATCTCTTGTCACGGCGGGAAGAACGCCAGGCGCGGTTCGATGGCGGCGAATTGCCTGATTTTCCGGAGGACACCCGGGAGATCCGGGAAGCGCAATGGAATGTTGGCGCGATCCCGCGGGACCTGCTCGACCGTCGCGTTGAGATCACTGGTCCGACGAACGCCAAGATGCTGATCAACGCGCTTAACAGCGGCGCCAAAGTGTTCATGGCGGACCTTGAGGATGCAACCAGCCCTACCTGGGAGGAACTCGTCCAGGGTCAGGTGAACCTGCGCGACTATTGGCTCGGACGCCTCGACTTTACCGATCCCGAAACCCTCAAACGTTACAAGGTCTCGGACGACCCTGCCGTCCTGATGGTTCGTCCGCGCGGCTGGCATCTGCCTGAAGATCATGTGACCGTCGCTGGCGAAGTCGTCGCGGGCGCGCTGTTCGATTTCTCGCTTTATCTCTGGCACAACGCCCGAGCAGCACTCGCCAGAGGCTCGGGCCCCTATTTCTACCTCCCGAAGCTCGAAAGCCGGCACGAAGCCGCCTTGTGGAGTGACATTTTCGCTTATGCGGAAGCCAAGCTCCGGCTCGAGCGCGGAACGATCAAGGCGACCGTCCTCATCGAGACGCTTCCCGCGGCGTTCGAAATGGATGAGATCCTCTATGCCCTTCGAGAAAATATCGTGGGGCTCAATTGCGGGCGATGGGACTACATCTTCTCCTACATCAAGCGGCTTGGGCGGACACCTGAACGGCTGACCCCCGATCGCTCATCGATGACGATGGATAAGGCGTTCCTTGCCGCATATTCGCTTCGGCTGATTGCGACGTGTCACCGCCGCGGCGCCTTCGCCATGGGCGGGATGTCAGCCTTCATTCCCGTGAAGGGGGATGAGGAGAAGAACGCTGCAGCCCTCGAGAATGTTCGTTCTGACAAGCTGCGTGAGGTTGGCAACGGACATGACGGGACCTGGGTTGCACATCCGGCCTTGGTCCCGGTTGCCATGCACGCCTTCGAAGCAATGGACGGCCCAAACCAGCTCTCGAAGATCCCGGATCGGATGCCGGAGCGGGCCGACATGCTGACGCTCCACCAAGGCCCGCGCACTGAGGCCGGAGCGCGTGAGAATATTCGCGTCGGAGTCCAATATCTCGCCGCCTGGCTCGCTGGCAAAGGAGCGGTCCCGCTCTATAATCTCATGGAAGATGCAGCGACTGCGGAGATCTGCCGGACCCAGCTCTGGCAATGGTTAAAGTTCGAAGCTCCGCTGAGCGACGGTAGACCGTTTACGCTCGACCTTTTCGAGCAATGGTTCGACGAGGAGGTTGGACTTCTTGCCGAAGTGCCCAATGTCGCCGAAGCTTCGCGCCTGCTTCACAATATGATCGTTGCTGACGATCTCGTCGAATTCCTGACGCTGCCCGCGTACGCCCTACTCGATTAGGGACAAACCTCTACTGCACCGCCGGCCGAGGGGAGTCCCGGGGCAAGCTTCACGAAAAAGGGCGCCGCGGTCGGTCCCGCAGCGCCCTTTCCTTACTGTCTGCCGGACTCTTAGGCGGCCTTCTTGTCGAGGGCGCCTTTCGCCTGCGCGATGATTGCGCTGAAGGCCTCTGCCTCATGCATCGCAATGTCAGCGAGGACCTTCCGGTCGAGCGTGATGCCGGCAAGCTTCAGCGCGTGAATGAACTGGCCATAGGTCAGTCCTTCGGCGCGGACCGCGGCGTTGATCCGCTGGATCCACAGAGCACGGAAGCTCCGCTTCTTCACCTTGCGGTCGCGGTAGGCATATTGGCCAGCCTTCTCGACCGCCTGGCGAGCGACGCGGATCGTGTTCTTGCGACGGCCGTAATAACCCTTCGCCTGCTCGAGAACGCGCTTGTGTTTGGCGCGGGTGGTCACACCCCGTTTGACACGTGCCATGGGCTGACCTCCTTATTTCAGGCCGTAGGGCGCCCAGCGCTTCACCGTCGCCGTGTCGGCTTCGGAAAGCAGCGAAGTGCCGCGGTTTTGTCGAATATATTTGGCGTTGTGGCTGATCAGCCGGTGGCGCTTTCCAGCGACCCCGTGCTTGATCTTGCCTGTGGCCGTGAGCTTGAAGCGCTTTTTGACGCCGCTCTTGGTCTTCAGTTTGGGCATTTTCGTCTCCTGACGTTGTTGAACGGCCACGGCAGCCCTTATCGGCCGGGCCGTTCGTCTGATTTTCCAACTGCTGTGGAAAGCGCGGGCGTATACGGGCCCCCTCGCACGTTGGCAAGGAGTCGAGTCGATGGAACGAGCAGACGAACAGGGACCGGCCGGCGGCGTGACCCCGCACATTACCATCCGGGATAATCGAGCGGCGGAAGCGATCGACTTCTACAAGCAGGCCTTCGGGGCCGAGGAGATGATGCGCCATCCG
>DATMHD010000120.1:0-11720 GCA_035555075.1 Sphingomicrobium sp.
ATGCTGGGATCGAACAGCGCCATCTACATCGTGGGGGCGAACGGGGGCGTGCCACAGCGCCTTACGACGGCGCCCGGAATCGACACAGACCCGAGCTTCTCTCCTGACGGAAGCCGAATTGTCTTCGAGAGCGACCGCGGAGGCTCGCAGCAGCTTTATGTGATGAACGCCAACGGGTCAGGCGAGCGTCGCATCAGTTTCGGCGGGGCCTGGTATGCGTCGCCCGAATGGAGCCCGGACGGGAACTGGATCGCATTCACGCGGCGTGCCCAGGACGGCAGGCGAATCGGCATCATGAAGCCCGACGGCACGGGGGAAAGGGTGCTGACCACCGGCCCCTCCGACGAAGGCCCGAGCTGGGCCGCGAGCAGCCGCGAGATCCTGTTCCAGCGCGCCGACGGCACCGGCCGATCGGGCCTTTACCGGATTTCGCTCGATGGTTCGGCGCCCCGCCGGATGACAATTCCCCAGGACGGATCGGACCCCGACTGGTCGGGAGTCATGGACTGATGAAAAGAACCCTCGTTCCGCTTGCTCTTGCACTGGTCGCAACCACTGCCCACGCGCAGCTCTTCCCGCTGATCAGGTCCCACAATGCACCCCCGCCTGTCCTGCAGGGTATTGATGCACTCCGCGCGGAGTTCGCGGCCCAATCTGGAGGGACCACGATCTATTTCGGAGGAGGAAGCGCTATCCTTGGCGCCCCTGCGACCACCGTGCTTTCAGCACAGGCTGCATGGCTCCGGCGCCATCCCGAACTAATCGTTCGGATCGAAGGCTATGGCGATGCTGGCGATACGCGAGACCATGCGCTCGCATTAGGCGCCAGGCGCGCCGAGGAGGCCCGCAGCTATCTTGTACTGCTCGGCGTCCCTTCGGCTCAGCTCTCGACTACGACCTGGGGCAAGGAGCGGCCGGGCCTCGGCCGCGCCGTCACCATTCTCGTACGCTAGTTTCTCAAGCTGCGCGGCGTTGGTAGCCCGTTGTCGAAAGCCACGCGCGCGCCTGGCGCTGGGCCTCGGCAATCTCGCGCGCAGTCATCTCGAGCGCGATCTCGGCCCGGCATTCCTGCCCACGCGTGCAGCCTGACAATGCCGCGAGGTTGAACCATTTGTGTGCTTCGATGAGGTCTACCGTCAGGCCGCCGCGGCCGGTCGAATAGGTCACTCCAAGCTCGAACAAGGCGTCGACATCACCAGCTTCGGCGTCGGCGAGCCGACTGCGAAGCAGGAATTCCGCGCTCTTCTGACTAATCGCCCCCATATTCTTGTCCCCTCAGTCCCTGTTGGACAGCAGGTTCGTCCGCGAACGGCAAAAAAATGGTTAACGCGATTCAACCACGTCAAACTGCGAGGTTATCGATGAGGCGCGTGGTCCCGATGACCGCTGCCGAAATCAACCTCATTTCGCCGCTTGGCTCCTCGAGCGGCTCAAGGGTCGCCGCGTCCACCAGCGCGAAGTAATCGATCCGCGAAAAGCCGGCATCGCGCAGCGCCGCGCGGCCTTCGTTGAGCGCTTCAAAAACCGGCAGTCCCCCCTTTATCGAGGAACGTGCCGCACTCAGCGCCTCGGGCAATGCTTTTGCCTGATGCCGCTCTTGGGCCGTGAGATACGCATTGCGCGAAGACAGGGCGAGGCGATCGGCGTCGCGGACCGTTGGCACGCCGACGATCTCGACCGGCATGTTGAGGTCGCGAACCATCCGCCTGATGACCGCCAGCTGCTGAAAATCCTTCTCGCCGAACAGGGCGACATTGGGCCCGACCGAAAGAAGGAGCTTCGCAACGACCGTTGCCACCCCGTCGAAATGACCGGGCCTGGCCTCGCCTTCCCACCTTTCCGAAACGACCGAGACGCGGACGCTAGTCGAAAAGCCCTCGGGATAGACCTCCTCGACCGGGGGCATCCACAGGAGGTCGCACCCTGCCGATCGCAGCATCTCCGCATCCTTCTGTTCCTGCCTCGGATAGCGGGAGAAATCCTCGCCCTCGCCGAACTGCGAGGGATTGACGAAGATCGAGACGGCTACCGTCTCCGCTCGTTTCCTTGCTTCGGTCACGAGCGCGAGATGGCCGGCATGAAGCGCCCCCATTGTCGGGACCAATGCAAGAGACGCCGCCAGGCCGGCCCTCGCCTGTGCCAATTCTTCACTGTTACGAACGATTTGCACGGCTCGGCGGCCTCAGTTAATCTTTACCAGGGCGGCGCTTGCACACGCGCCGGGGGAAAGATCAAGCATGAGCCAACCGCATATTATCGTCTTCGCCAACGAAAAGGGCGGAACCGGGAAATCAACGACGGCAGTGCATACCGCCATCGCCCTCGCGGCCTCCGGCCACCGTGTCGGCGCGCTCGATCTCGACAGTCGCCAACGGACCATGACCCGCTATCTCGAGAATCGGGATGCGACCATGCGCAGGCTGGAAAAGCAATTGCCGCAAGCTGCTTATGAGGTCCTCGAGGACCAGAGCGAGGAGGGGCTCGAGCGCGCCATCGAGCGGCTCGCCGGTGAGGCCGACGTGCTCGTCATCGATACTCCGGGCCGCGACGATGCGGTAGCGCGCGCTGCAATTCTCAAGGCGGACACGCTCGTGACGCCGATGAACGACAGTTTCGTTGACCTTGATCTCATCGGGCAGGTGCATCCCGAGAACTACAAGATCACCCGCCCAAGCTTCTATGCCGAGCTGATTTGGAACAGCCGCACGCAGCGGGCGAAGGTCACCGGGAAGAGCGTGGACTGGGTCGTGCTTCGAAACCGGCTGCAACACATCGAATCGCACAATTTGAAACGGGTCGGCGCCGCCCTCGACGAGCTCGCGCGCCGCGTCGGCTATCGCGTGATTCCGGGCCTTGGCGAACGAGTCATCTACCGCGAGCTGTTCCCCAAGGGACTTACCCTCCTTGATCTCCAGCAGATCGGAGATGTCGGCATCGGCCACATCACGGCGCGCCAGGAGCTCCGCGAGATGATTGCCGGTCTTGGTGTTCCGGGGCAGGAAGAGCAAAAGCTCGCGGCTGTCGGTTGAACCAATTGGCGTTCGCTGCGTAAGGCAGCGCAATGATCCATCAATTCAACCCCACCATTCTTCGCGAATATGACATTCGTGGAATCGTCGGAGAAACGCTGACCGAGGCGGATGCCTATGCGCTCGGCCGCACGTACGCCGCGATCGCCCGAGACGAAGGGGCCAAGGCAATTGCTGTCGGACGCGACGGGCGGACCCACTCGGGCCTCCTTCAGGCGGCGCTGGTGAGAGGGCTTACCGAGGGCGGGATCGACGTGATGCTGACCGGCATGGGCCCGTCGCCCATGCTTTATTTCGCAACCTACTATCTCGAAGTTGACGGTGGCATCCAGGTCACCGGGAGCCACAATCCGGCTGATTACAATGGGTTCAAGCTGCTCCTGAAAGGGAGATCCGTCTTCGGTGACGAGATCCAGAGCATCGGCAAACGCGCAGCACTTGGCCGCTGGAGCGAGGGCAGCGGAAGCACCGAAGAGGTCGACATCCGGGAAGCCTATGTGACCCGGCTGCTCGAGGGCTTCTCAGGAAAAGGATATCGGGTCGGCTGGGATGCCGGAAATGGGGCGGCGGGCCCGATCCTAGACACGCTCGTCCAGCGCCTGCCGGGCCAGCACCACGTGATCTTCAGCCAGGTTGACGGCAATTTCCCCAACCATCATCCCGATCCTACGGTCGAGAAGAACCTCGCGGACCTCAAGGACCTCGTTGCTCGCGAAGGTCTCGACTTCGGAATCGCCTTCGACGGCGATGGCGACCGCATCGGGGCCGTCGACTCAAAGGGTCGCGTCATCTGGGGCGACCAGCTGCTGATGATTCTCGCGGAACCCGTGCTCCAGGAGCAACCGGGAGCGACGATCATTGCCGACGTGAAGGCAAGCCAGACCCTCTTCGACAGGGTCGGCGAACTCGGCGGCTCACCCTTGATGTGGAAAACCGGCCACAGCCTTATCAAGTCGAAGATGAAGGAGACGGGCGCTCCGCTTGCCGGAGAGATGAGCGGGCACATCTTCTTCAAGCACCGCTGGTATGGGTTTGACGATGCTCTTTATGCCGCCGTGCGCCTGATTGAGGCAGTGAGCGCAACCGGAAAGAGCCTGACCCAGCTCAAGGACGAGATGCCGTCGGCGGTTGCGACGCCCGAGATGCGGTTCCAGGTCGATGAAAGCCGCAAGTTCGCAATAGTCGATGAGGTGCGCGACCGTCTTGCGGCGGACGGCGCCAGGGTCGACGCGACCGATGGGGTAAGGGTCAGTACGGCCGACGGCTGGTGGCTGCTTCGAGCTTCGAACACCCAGGACGTGCTGGTCGCACGAGCAGAGGCCGGAGACGGTCCCGGTCTCGAACGCCTGGTCGAGCAGATCGACCGGCAGCTCGCCAAATCAGGAGTGGAGCGGACGGAAGGGGCGCACTGAGAGGCGCATCCTTTCAGACGCCGGCAAAGAGGATAAGCGCGGCTACCAGAACGAGGCACGACGTCGCGAACGAAGCAATCGCCCACATGAAACCTGTAGCCCGTCCGCTCTTGCCCTGCGTAGCAAACCAGGCAGTCTCGACGCTCAAATAGAATATCGCTGCGCCCGCAAGTATGATCTCGGCGGCGACGTCGGCTGCTCTTTGCGGAAGCCGCGAGATGCACTCTGCGATGCTGCACAGGAGCACGACCGGGGTCGCTGCGAAGCATTGCGCGTAAAAGAATGGCTGAAGTGTCACGCGATCAAGCGGCTTGCGGGTTGCGGCAACCCCGAATGCACCGGCGATCACGGGCAGAGTCGCAAACGCGATCAGCCGGAACATGATCAGGCTCGTATTGTCCTGAATGAGGCCCGCAAGGCCGATCCCGTTGTCGATCAACGGGCTGTTGCCGACGACAGCCACTTCAAAAGCATGCGCGACAAGGAGGGTGAGCAGAAGAAAGATCGGTGGACTTACGACGTCCCTGAACTGCTCGGCCGGCGGGAGCTTCAGTTCGTCCTCGCTTCGCTCCATCATCAGCAACGGGTGACGGCCGGATCGCCATAATGTCCGCGGATAGAAGACGACCCACGACATGATCTCGTAGAGGAGGACCTCGAACGATTTGAGGAAGATGAGAAAAGGCACGAACCCCCGATCGCTTGCCTTTTCGCTGTTTAGCTCAGGTGGCCCAAGCGGCCAACGCTGTTTGAGGGCCGCTCGGTGACGGGAGGACAGGATTATTGTATGATGGGGCCATGCTCAGTCAGCTTGCGCATTCGGGCAGCGAGCATGAGCGACTCCAACTCATGTTCGAGCGCGCGCCCGGCTTCATGGCTGTGGTTGAAGGAACCGATCTCCGGTTCAGTATCGCAAACGCGGCATTCAGAGAGCTCGTTGGTCGCGAGGACCTCATCGGCAGGCCGCTGACCGAAGCCCTCCCGGAGCTCGACGAGCAGGGCTTCGACGATCTTCTGAGTGGGGTCAGCCGGTCCGGCGAGCCTTTCGTCGCGCACGCCATGCCGCTCATCGTCGTCAAGGACAATCTGGCGCCAGAGGAACTCGTCGTGGATCTCGTGTTCCAGCCGCTCCCCGGATCGGGAAGCCGGATGCCGGCGGTCTTCATCCAGGGTCATGACATCACGGACGACAAGCGTAGCCAGATGCTCCGTCTGGCGCACGCCAGGGTTCTTGCCCTTGCGATCAACGACAGCCCCCTCGAGGCGACGCTAAGCGAGCTCCTGCACATTGTGGAGTCGTCCTCATCCACCGGGATGCTGGGCTCCATCCTCCTTCTGGATGCCGAGGGGAAGCACCTTCACTATGGTGCTGCTCCAAGTCTCCCACGCGCCTATAGCGAGGCCATCGAGGGCGTCGAAATCGGACCATGCGCGGGTTCCTGCGGGACCGCCGCATTCCTCGGCAGCGCAGTCTATGTCTCGGATATCGCGACTGATCCTTTATGGGCCGACTACAGGGAGCTCGCCCTTTCTCATGGGCTTCGCGCCTGCTGGTCGATTCCGATCCTGACGCGCGGCCACGAGGTCTTGGGCACCTTCGCCATGTACCACCGCGAAGCTCGTGAACCGACGGTCCGGGACCTCATGCTCGTCGACCTCGTCATCCAGACGGCGGCCTTGGTCATCGACCGGGAACAGGCTCACCGGGCGCTTGCTGGAATGCCGACGATCACGGTTCAATCATCCTCGTCCTCATAGCCAACGAGATTGAGTTCGCAGGCCTTGATCTGGTGGGTCATGCACCAGTGTTTCAGCGCTTCCTCCCGGCCGTGCGTGATCCAGACCTCTCTAGGCTCGAGTTCCCGGATGGTTGTCGTGAGTTCGTCCCAATCGGCGTGGTCGGAAATGACCAGCGGCAGTTCGACGTTGCGCTGGCGTGCGCGCTGGCGAATCCCCATCCAACCTGACGCCATTGCAGTCACCGGGTCCGGAAGACGCCTCGACCAGCGGTCGTTGAGCGCCCCTGGCGGTGCGATCACGACATGACCGGCCATCTCCTGCCTGGTCGCCGAACCGGCATGACGAAGCTCGCCCAATTCGACTCCGAAACTCTCGTAGAGCTGGTTCAGCCGCTCGATAGCCCCATGGAAATAGATGGGGTCGCGGTGTCCACGGTCTCGCAGCTCGCAAATGATCCTTTGCGCCTTGCCAAGCGCATAGGCGCCGACGAGCACGCACCTGCTGGGATCCGCGTGCAGACGGTGGAGGAGCCGGTCGATCTCGCTGCCTGTCTCGGGATGGCGGAATACCGGAAGCCCAAAGGTCGCCTCGGTGATGAAGATGTCGCAAGGGACCGGGACGAAACAGCCGCAGGTCGGATCCGGCCGTCGCTTGTAATCGCCCGAAACGACGACCTTCTCGCTCCTGTGCTCGAGCACGATCTGGGCGCTGCCAAGCACGTGGCCAGCGGGAACGAGGGTCACATCGACATCGCCGACGCGGATGCGCTCGTCGTAGGCGACCGGCTGACCGCTCGACTGGGCCCCGTACCGGCATTCCATGATGGCCAGCGTTTCCGGGGTCGCAAGTACCGCCCGATGACCTCCGCGGGCATGATCCGAGTGGCCGTGGGTGATGATCGCTCGAGGCTTTGGCTGGGATGGATCGATCCATGCATCGGCCGGCCTCACGTAAATCCCCTCCGGGTGAGATTCGATCCAGGAACCCAATCGCGCCATTGCGAGCTATATAGGCCTAGAAGGCGGGGAGTTCCCCCGAACGGAGGAAAAGCATGGGCCAGGCGAACTGGTGGGTAATGGACATCATCGCTCCGGCGATCCTGCTGATCGTCTTGGTGTGGCTGGTGGTCCGCGCCCGCTCCAACCGCAATGAACGCAACAAAGGACGCTCCGAACAGGCGACGCGGGACCTCTACCGCGAGGAAGAGGAGCGCCGACGGGACGGGACCGACAAGCTCTGAGCGAGCTTCCCGACGTCGTCCGACGCTGGTTTGAGGCCAAGGGTTGGTCCCCGCGGCATCACCAGCTCCAGATGCTGGAGCTGGCGCGCGCGGGACGCAGCGCATTGCTTGTCGCAGCGACCGGTGCCGGAAAGACCCTGGCGGGTTTCCTGCCGACCATCTGCGAGCTTGCAGAATGGCGCTCCGAGGGGCTCCACACGCTCTATGTCTCGCCGCTCAAGGCTCTCGCTGTGGATGTCCAGCGCAACCTCATCACGCCGATCGAGGAGATGGGGCTTTCGATCCGGGTCGAAACGCGCACGGGTGATACGCCGTCCGATCGCAAGGCGCGGCAGCGCGTGAAACCGCCGGAGTTGCTGCTGACGACACCGGAATCGCTGAGCCTGCTGCTGAGCTATCCCGACTCAGCAACGATGTTCGAGAATCTCCGGACCATCGTGGTCGACGAACTGCACGGCTTCGCCAAGGAGAAGAGGGGAGATCTGCTGTCGCTGTCGATGTCGCGGCTTCAAAGGCTCGCGCCAGGGCTTCGGCGGGTAGGCTTGTCTGCGACGATCAGCGACCCTGACGCCTATCGCTTCTGGCTCGCGCCCGATGGGGATCTCGATCAAGTGGACCTGGTCGTTGGCGAGCCGGGCGCCGAGCCGGACCTGTCGATCCTCATTCCCGAGAACAAGATCCCGTGGGGCGGGCACTCCGGGCGCCATGCCGCGCGGGAGGTCATGGACCTGATCAAGGAGCACAAGACGACACTCGTCTTTTGCAACACCCGCAGCCTTGCCGAGCTGATATTCCAGGATCTTTGGGCGGTGAACGACGAGGCGCTGCCCATTGGCATCCACCATGGCAGTCTTGCGGTCGAAGCGCGACGCAAGGTCGAGGCGGCAATGGCAGAAGGGCGGCTTCGCGGGCTCGTCGCAACGGCGAGCCTCGACCTTGGTATCGACTGGGGCGACGTCGACCTCGTCGTCCAGATGGGGGCGCCCAAGGGAAGCTCGCGGCTACTGCAGCGGATCGGCCGCGCCAACCACCGGCTCGACGAGCCGAGCAAGGGGATCATCGTCCCCGGCAACAGGTTCGAATATCTCGAGGCACGAGCTGCGCTCGATGCGATCGATGATGGCGAGCTGGACCCGGAGCAGTTCCGACCAGGAGCACTCGACGTCCTTGCCCAGCATATCCTCGCGATGGCCGTCGCCGCGCCGTTCCAGGAGGCCGAACTCCTCGCGGAAGTTCGTTCGGCAGCGCCGTATGCCGGATTGAAGGAGGAGACGTTCAAGGAGATCCTCAACTTCATTGCGACGGGAGGATATTCCCTCAAGGCCTACGATCGTTTCCGTCGACTGGTCCCCGAGGGAAGCGGAATGTGGCGGATCGCCAAGCCGTCGGTCGCCCAGCAGCATCGTCTCAATGCCGGGGTGATCGTCGAACAGCCGCTGCTCACGGTTCGGTTCAGGAACGGCCGAAGCCTCGGAACCATCGAGGAAGGTTATGCCTCGACCCTAAGTCCCGGCGACCATTTCTATTTCTCGGGCCTCAGCCTTGAAGTCGAGCAGTTCAAGGACACGGACATCATCGTCCATGCATCGGCCAAGACCGCCCGGATCGTGACCTATGGCGGGCAGCGCATGTCGATGTCGACGCATCTCGCGAACCGGGTCCGGCACATGCTTTGTGACCGCAACGACTGGAGTCGCTTCCCGGACGATGTCCGCGAATGGCTGGAAGTGCAATCGGAACGGTCGGTCCTCCCCGAACCTCATCAGCTCCTGGTCGAGACATTCCCGCATGAGGGCCAGTATTTCATGGTTGCCTACAGCTTCGAGGGATGGAACGCGCACCAGTCTCTCGGCATGCTGATCACCCGGCGAATGGAAAGCGCTGGGCTGAAACCGCTGGGCTTCGTTGCCAATGATTATGCGCTCGCCTGCTATGGGCTCGAGGCGATCAAGGATCCCAAGGCCCTGTTTTCCGCAGACATCCTCGAGCAGGAGTTCATCGACTGGGTCGAAAGCTCCTATCTTCTCAAGACCGCATTTCGGGAAGTCGCGGTCATTGGCGGGCTCGTCGAACGCCATCACCCGGGAAAGAAGAAGTCGGGACGACAGGTCAGTTTCTCGACCGATCTCATCTACGATGTTCTGCGCCGCTACGAGCCTCAGCATCTCATGCTTCGGGCAGCGTGGGACGATGCACGTCGCCGGATGACGGAGCTTGGTCGTCTCGTGCGGCTCGTCGACCGGGCTTCGGAAACCATGCTCCACGTGGAAACGGGGCGCATAACGCCGATGGCAGTTCCCCTCATGGTGATCGTCGGTCGCGAAGCCCTTCCGCCAGGAGCCGAAGCGGACGAAGTGCTGCTGACGCAGGCGGAGGCACTTGCCGAAGAGGCCATGAGCTTGGCCTGAGGCTTACGCAGTGCCGCGGACTGCCGGAGACATTCGATGCCCACCGATCCTGTCCGGAGCTTCCTTTCATCGCTTTGGCCATTGCGCGCTTCGGCCGCTCGGGCGAGGATGGGCAGATGCGTAACGCCTTGATGGTCCTTGCCGCTTTTCCGATGCTTGCCGGGTGCATGGTCGCGACGGTTGCATCGACTGCGGTTGATGTCGTCACCTTGCCGGTGAAGGCGGTCTCGAAGGGCGTCGATGCAGTCACTACGAGCCAGAAGGAAGCCGACGAGAAGCGGGGTAGGGAAGCGCGCAAGGCGGACGAGATCCGGGGTAAGCAAATCCGCCTCGCCCAGGAGCGCTGCCGAAAGGGAAAGCCGCTTCCGACCGACGACTGCCCAGCGGTCGCTCAGCGCTGAGGTACTTCCTCGATACTGAGTATAACGGCTGGAGCGGCGCGCTCCTCAGCCTCGCGCTGGTGCCGGAGGAAGGCGAGGAGCTTTACCTCACGCTCGACTGGGACGGCGAACTGGAGTCGTGGGTCGAGCGCAACGTTGTTCCCTACCTTGATTCGGTTCCGCAAAGCCTGGTCTCGCCGCGCATGAAGCGCGTCGATGCCGCTCGCATGATCGCTCATTACCTTGCTGGCGACCCCGATCCCTTGATCGTTGCGGACTGGCCGGAGGATATTGCGCTCTTGAGCGCACTGCTGGTCATTGGTCCCGGTGTCATGGCCGAGGTCCCAGGGCTCACATTCCAGTTCGTGCCGCTGGTCGGCTTCAGCACCGCAGCCAATAGCAATGTCCCTCACAACGCGCTCCACGACGCACGCGCGCTGAGGGACCATATCCTCAGTCTTGAATGATCATTCAGCCGCAGTTGGCAGGGCCTGGACGCTTTCTCCCTCGATCCAGGTGAGATCCTTCAGCGAGAGCTCGCGCCCGTCGTGGGAAAGCACGCAAAGCTTGCGCACGGGTTTCCGGTCGCGAGCGTCGGCAAGCACCACCTTCATACTGCCATAGCCCCACTTTTCGCCCCATTGGCGGAGCGCCAGCACGACCGGAAGCAGGTCCTCGCCTTTGTCAGTGAGTGAATAGATGACACGGCGTCCGTCGTCGGGGTCGGGCCTGCGCTCCAGGATGCCGCCGCCTACCAGCTTGGAGAGCCGGTCGGAAAGAATATTGCGGGCAATTCCAAGACCGGCCTGGAACTCCTCGAAATGCCGAAGTCCGTTGAGCGCTCCGCGCAGGATGAGGAAAGCCCACTTTTCGCCAATCAGCTCAACCGCCGCCGGAAGCGGACACGATAGCGCAGCCTGCCTGAAGGCGTCGATTCCGGAGGTGACCGAATCTGCCGGCATCAGCACTCCTCTCTTCAGTGCAGAATCTCATAGAAACACAAAACGGTTCCAAAGAACAGTTGCAAAATGGAACCAATATTTCTATTCAGTTTCGGGTCGCAACCTTCAAAAGGGTCAATAGATGCTCCGTGTCGCGCTACTTGTGTCAGCGGGGGCGCTCGCGGCCGCTCCTGCCAGTGCCGCAACTTACAATGCGAAGCTCGCTGGTGCAGTCGACGGGCGGATCGTCGCCCGTGAGATCAACTGGAGCTGCGCAGGTCGATCGTGCAGCGGCGCAACGAATGACAGTCGCCCCGCCGTCCTCTGCCAGGCTCTCGCGAAACGCGCCGGCCGGATCGATGCCTTCCTGATCGATGGCCAGCCATTGGGAACAGCCGAGCTGGACAAGTGCAATTCGGGCGCAAAAGCGGCTGGTTCAAAGGCTGTTGCCGCCCAGTAGGCCTCTTCGGAACGCCATTCCTTGGGCCTGCCGCGATGATCCCGCCGCTTCGGGATTCTTTCGCGCTTGCACAAAAGCGCTTCGCTCCCCCATCTTAGGCAGGTGCTGAG
>DATMHD010000121.1:0-2655 GCA_035555075.1 Sphingomicrobium sp.
GAAGGCCTTGGCAACCAGTTCCTCGCCAACATCCGCGAAGTGGATGCCATCGTCCATGTGCTCCGCTGCTTCGAAGAAGGCGATGTCACTCACGTCGAGGGCCGCGTCGACCCGATCGCCGATGCCGAAACCGTCGAGACCGAGCTCATGCTTGCGGACCTTGAAAGCCTCGAGCGGCGCGTCCCCAATCTCGTGAAGAAAGCGCAGCAGGGGGACAAGGAGGCCAAGATCGAAGCCTCCGTCCTTGGCCAGGCGCTCGAGCTGCTTCGTGCCTCCAGGCCCGCCCGCATGGTCAAGCCCAGGGACGAGGAAGAAGCACGGGCGCTCCTTCGTGCCCAGCTCCTCACTGCAAAGCCTGTCCTCTACGTCTGCAACGTCGACGAAGGCGAAGCCGCGGAGGGCAATGCGCTTTCAGCGTCCGTCTTCGAGAAAGCGGCCGCCGAAGGTGCGCAGGTCGTGGTGATCTCGGCCGCGATCGAAGCGGAGATTGCAACGCTTCCGTCCGAGGAGCGGGACGCCTTCCTTGCCGACCTTGGCCTCCACGAAACCGGCCTCAACCGGATGATCCACGCAGCCTATGCGCTCCTCGGGCTCATCACCTTCTACACCGCAGGTCCCAAGGAAGCGCGCGCCTCGCCCGTGCACAAGGGCGCAAAGGCGCCGGAAGCGGCAGGCGAGATCCATACCGACTTCGAGCGCGGCTTCATCCGTGCCGAGACGATCGCCTTCGACGATTATGTGAAGTTCGGCGGGGAAGCGGGCGCGCGCGACGCCGGGAAGCTCCGCTCGGAAGGCAAGGATTACGTCGTCAAGGACGGCGATATCATGCTCTTCCGCTTCAACGTCTGATCGTCAGGGTCCCCGCGTGCCGCGTGCTTCGCGGCACAGCATCCAGCTTAGGAATCCCGGGATCACCACCCCAAGGATGCTCACCCATTGCGGGATGGCAAGCCTTCCAATGACGAAATCGAAATGGCTGTAGAGCCTGTAGATGTGAACAAGCGCGATCAGCGCGAAAATCGCCGACGCGATCCAGGTGAACGGTCGTGCCATGTCGCTCCCCCTCCTTGGCCCCTCCGACAACAATAGCGCAATTCAGCGCCCACTGGAATCGGCGCGGAGCAGACGCTCGGCGGGCTTCAGCGTCAGAAGCACCCAGAGCATCCCGAACGACCAGCCACCGATGACGTCGCTCGGCCAGTGAACTCCGAGCATCACGCGGCTCGTGCCGACCAGGAGGGAAAGAAGGACCGCTCCCCCCGCAGCAACACGGTGCCAGCGCAGATGCGCCGTCAACGCCAGCGCAAGCGCCAGATAGAAGATCATCGAGCTTGCCGCATGACCGCTTGGAAAGCTGCTCGTCTTCACAAGGACAAGGTGCGGCTCGAGGTCGGGCCGCGCCCGTGCGATCCAGTATTTCTGCACCTCGCTGAGGCCCCGCCCGATCATTGCAACGAGGAGCAGCACAAGGCCAAGCCGGCCGCGCCCCGCATACCAGAGCCACAAGGCGCAGAGGGCGGAGGCCGCAATAAGGACGGTTGGCTCGCCAAGCGCGGTGAAGAAGCGCGCAAGCGCAAGGAGGATAGGCCTGTGCCCGGCGTAAAGCGCCTCGTAGACCGAGCGGTCGAGCGCGCCCCTGCCCCAGAGCAGCATTGCAAGCCAGACCGCCGTTAGCAGCGCGATCGCGCCGATGAAGCGCAGCTGCACCCGCCGCTCCGGCCGTTCTTCAGTCATGAGCCGCTAAACGGGCGAAGACGCCCCCTGTTCAGCGCTAGAACTTGACGCCTACCCTGGCACCGAACGTGCGCGGCCGGCCCGGAAGGACATAGGTCCGCGTACAGATGCTGCAGGAGACGAAGCGCGCAAGCTCGTTGCGTTCGTCGAACAGGTTCGTTGCGAACAGCTCGAGGTTATAGCTTCCCCAGTCGTAGCCGACGAACGCGTCGACCAGCGTCGCAGCTTTCAGCCGGCCAAGATAGGAATTGGGGTTCGTGCCCGAGCCATCGGCGTCCTGCCGGATGTCGACGCTCGCCGAGCTCTGGTAGGCAACGCTTCCCTGGACGTGCGCCTTCCCGGGCCCGACCGGCCAGGTGTAGCGCGCCGTGCCGGTCGCCTTGAACTTCGGCGTGATCGGAAGCCTCGTTCCGGACGGCGTCACGATCCAGTCGCCGGACGCCGAGCAATCGGCAGAGGGATCGACCGAGGAGTGGCAGATCGCTCCCTTCGTCTTTGCATCCGTATAGGCCGCCGCGGCATTCACCGAGAGCCCGCCCGCGACGTAGGAGAGGTCCGTCTCGGCGCCGTTGATCTTGGCGTCGCGCCCGTTCTGGATCACGGTCAGGCTGTTCTCGCCAAGGAAGCTGAACTGGAACTTGCGCCAGATCTGGTGATAGAGCGCGCCGTTCCACGTGAGAGGCCCGAACGTCGTCTTCCACCCAAGTTCGTAATTGGTGAGGAAGGCCGGGTTATAGGCCGGCGCATTGGGCTGCCGGTTGATGCCGCCCGGACGGAAGCCCCGCGACCAGGTCGCGTAGAACATGAGGTCCTTGTCGGGCTTGTACCGGACGCTCAGCCGGTGGGTGAAGCCATGCCCCCTGCTCTCCCTTGGAACGGCTTTCCCGTCGACCACATTGCCGACGTTGGTGCACGGGGTTC
>DATMHD010000122.1:0-2325 GCA_035555075.1 Sphingomicrobium sp.
TTTTCTGCAGCGCCTCGATATCGAATTTGCCGTCGGCATTATGAGCGACCGCAATCGTCGGCGGCCCCTCCTCACGCACCAGCCTCGTCAGCGCGCGGGTGTCGACGCCCGCGATCCCGATCCGGCCCGATTTCGCCATCCAGTCGGCAAATCCCTGGTTAGCACGGTAGTTCGAGGGTTCGCTGACCACCTCGCGGACGAGACAGCCCAGCGCGTGGGCCTCCCCGGCCTCGACGTCCTCATCGTTCGCACCGACATTGCCAATGTGAGGGAATGTGAACGCGATGACCTGCTTTGCGTAGGAAGGATCGGTCATCACCTCCTGGTAGCCGGTCATGGCCGTGTTGAAGCATAGCTCGCCAACCGCTTCGCCTTCTGCCCCGAAGCCCTGGCCCCAGATCACGCGGCCATCGGCGAACACAACGACTCCGGTCACGCCCTCAGGTTGGGGCGCGTGCAGTGGTCGTACGTCGGCCATGGGCGTTAACAGCCTTCCGTCAGGGGTTCGCAGCGATGTCGCTAAGGCGCCGCCGCTATGCGTGTTTGCGTGTCGGGTCAACCGCTGGTCAGGTCATTAATCCGCGGCTAGGGCTGGAGGTTTCCTGGGAATGACGAACACATGATCCGCGACGACATCAAGACCGCGCTCGTGACCGCCATGAAGAGCGGGGACAAGGAAACCACTGCAACGCTTCGTTTGGTACAGGCCGCAATAAAGAACCGCGACATCGAGGCACGCACCGGCGGAGCCCCTTCCGACGACAACCAGCTCGTCACCGAAGTGATGCAGAAGATGATCAAGCAGCGGCGCGAATCGGCCGACATCTACCGGAAGAACGGCCGCGAGGACCGCGCCGGCGCAGAGGAGGCCGAGATTGCGGTGATCGAACGCTTCCTGCCCCAGCAGCTGGGCGATTCGGAGGCGGAAGCGAGAATCCGCGAAATTCTCGCGGAGACCGGTGCCACCTCAATGAAGGACATGGGCCGCGTCATGGCGCTCGTGAAGGAGCGCCTCGGTGCCTCGATCGAGCCTGCGCGAGCCTCGGGCCTCGTGAAGCAGGCGCTCTCTTCGGGGCAATAATAAAGAGGGCTCCGCCGCACCGGGCGGCGGAGCCGTAAGAAGGATTAGCTTACCAGCTATCTTGCAGCGGTTGCGGGCGTGCCCGCAGCAGCGCTGCCAACAAGGCCGCTCACGCCTTCCATCACGAGCTCGTAGAGGAAGATCGCGATCGCAGTTGCAAGCGAAGCCGCGGCTGCCAATTGGAGATTGCCGGCGACTGCAGTGAGCTGCGTTCCGATTGTCGGGATATGACCGATTGCGGCCGCAACAGCGGGCAGAGCGACCACGAGCACCGCCAGGAGAACCATTCTTTCCCGTGGAACGGCCATTCCGGCGATCAAGCCAAGGACGACCAGCACAAGCGCAACGTCCATGCTGCCCAGCGCAACAAATCCGGCTACGATTGCAAGCAGAATATAAAGAGCGCGGGCAAGCCCGCCGATCTTCTTCAGCATATAACCCCTCCCTTGTAGTTCCGCTCAGCGATCTTTCGCCGCCGTGTGTCGGAACGGCGACAGATTACCTTCAATTCCCTCGTTTCGTGCATGGAATGAATCGTTTGTAATCAAGCACCTAGGATGACGGACGGAAGTCACGTCGAATCGGGACCTGTGGATAAGTCCGCGGCGCGTGCTTGCGGGTACGCGAGTCGGCTGCCAGAAAATTTCCTTCCCTGATGACGCTTTCGCCTGCCTGGCTCGACGAACTTCGCGCGCGGACAACGCTGTCCGCGATCATCGCGCCATCGGTGAAGCTCATCCGTGCGGGACGCGAGTGGAAGGCCTGCTGTCCCTTCCACAACGAGAAGACGCCAAGCTTCACCGTCAATGACGACAAGCATTTCTATCATTGCTTCGGCTGCGGTGCCCACGGAGATGCGATCCGGTTCCTGACGGAACACCGGGGAATGATCTTCATGGATGCGGTGAAGGAGCTTGCCGCCAAGGCGGGCATGGACGTCCCCGCCCCTGATCCCCGCGCCCGGGAACAGGCGGAACGGACGAGCTCTCTGACCGACGTCATGGCCGAAGTTGCAAGATGGTATCAGGAGCAGCTGAACGGCATCGCTGGAGCACACGCACGCGACTATCTGAAGCGGCGCGGCATCGACGATGCCACCGCGCAGCGCTTCGGCCTTGGGCTTGCGCCCGACAATCGCGCTGCGCTGAAGCGCGCGCTCGCCAAGCTCGGAGAGGACAAGCTCGTCGAGACCGGCATGCTGATCCGGCCCGAAGACGGCGACCGTGAAACCTACGATCGGTTTC
>DATMHD010000123.1:0-2945 GCA_035555075.1 Sphingomicrobium sp.
GAGAACGGCTACGATGGCGGCCGCAACTTTGGCCACCTCGCCTACCAGGTGGACGACATTTACAAGACCTGCCGTAGGCTCATGGAAAATGGAGTGGCCATCAATCGTCCGCCGCGCGACGGGCACATGGCCTTTGTCAGGTCGCCGGACAATATCTCCATCGAGCTTCTCCAGAAGGGCGCGGCCCTCCCGCCGTCCGAGCCCTGGACCTCAATGCCGAACAGCGGCCAATGGTAGGCTGGCCCGACCAGTCATTCCTCGAACTCGTCGGGTGCGAGCATCCGATCGTACAGGCGCCAATGGCTGGAGCAGGAGGCGTTGATCTGTGCGTCGCAGCAAGCAAAGGGGGCGCACTTGCATCGCTTCCTTGCGCCCTTCTCTCCCCTGAGGAGGTCCGCGCGCAGATTGGAGCCGTACGAAACCGTGCCCGCGGGCCGCTCAATCTCAACTTCTTCTGCCACAAAATGCCGGGCCAAGTGGACGAAAGCGCGTGGCGCGCACTGCTCCAGCCTTATTATGACGAATATGGGGTGAGTGCTGGCGACGGCGGCGCGCTTCGCCTGCCCTTCGACGAACAAATGTGCACGCTCGTCGAGGAGGCAAGGCCGAGGGTGGTCAGCTTCCACTTCGGACTGCCTGAGGTGAGCTTGCTCAAACGGGTGAAGGCGAGCGGTGCAGTCGTCATTGGAAACGCAACAAGCCTCGAGGAGGCTCGCTGGCTCGAGCAGAGGGGGGTCGACGCGATCATCGCGCAAGGCTTCGAAGCCGGGGGCCACACGGGCCGCTTTCTTGGGTCCGATCCCGCCGAGGCGCTCGGCTTGTTCGCGCTGGTTCCACAAATCGTCGACGCAGTCTCTCTGCCCGTAATTGCTGCCGGAGGGATCGCCGACGGGCGCGCGATTGCAGCCGCCTTCATCCTTGGCGCGAGCGCCGTGCAGCTGGGCACGGCCTACCTTCACGCGCCCGAGGCGGCGATCAGCGACGTTCATCGCGCCAAGCTGTCGGAGGGACGGACCCTCTTCACCAATCTGCTGACTGGAGGCTTGGCGCGCGGAGTCCACGGCCGGCTGATCGACGTTCTTGGCGCGGTCCGGCCCGAGCCGCCGCCCTACCCGCTTGCAAGTGCGGCGCTAGCCCCGATCCGCGCCGCAGCGCAAAAGCGGGGTGAGTTCGGATTTGGGCCGATGTGGGCGGGGCAAGCGAGCCCGTTGGGCAAACGGCTTCCCGCCGCCGAGCTCACCCGCAAACTTGCGGCCGACGCGCTGGCGCTGCTTGGTGCCAATGCCTAGGAAGCAGGCGATGCAGATCATTCCGGTGCCGGCGTTCAGCGACAATTATCTGTGGCTGGTCCACGATGAAGCCAGCAGTGAAACGGCGGTCGTCGATCCAGGCGCAGCGGAGCCGGTGCTCAAAGAGGCGGAACGCCGCGGCTGGCGCATCACCAAGATCTGGAACACGCACTGGCATCCGGACCACACCGGGGGCAATCTTGCGATCAAGAAGGCGACCGGCGCCAGTGTCTGGGGTCCCTCCGGAGAGGATATCCCCGGGCGTGACTTCGCACTCAAGGATGGGGACGAACTTCGCATCGGCAGCCACGTGGGCCGTATCCTCGAGGTCCCGGGACACACGCTTGGACACATTGCCCTGGTCTTCGATGATGACGGCGTCGCCTTTGTCGGGGACACGCTCTTCGCGATGGGCTGCGGTCGCCTGTTCGAGGGAACTGCAGAACAGATGTACAATTCCCTGCGCCGTCTGACCGCGCTGCCCGACGAGACACGCCTCTACTGCGCGCACGAATATACGCTTTCCAATGCCCGGTTTGCGGCTCATGCCTCGCCCGTCGACCGCGCGATCGCTGATCGCCTGGCGAAGGTCGAGAAGCTTCGCGCGGACGGACAGATCACCGTTCCGACAACCGTTGGGCAGGAACGTGAAACCAATCCTTTCGTTCGGGCCACAAACGTCGATGAGTTCGCGCGCCTCAGGAAGGACAAAGACAGCTTTCGTTCATGAATGGAAGCGCTCTAACTTGGGCACGCGGCGAGCGATGTCCTACGAGGAGGTCAACATGCGTGTGATCCCGATCCTGGCAGTGGCTGCTGCGCTCACCTCATGCACCATGTCGGCCGCACCGCCCAACGGGCAGCTCGCCTCGCAGAGGGAATTCCAGCAACTGGTCAACGGCAAAGTACCGCAGCGTCCGATCAGTTGCCTGCCGCATTATCTTTCGAACGACATGCACGTGATCGACGACAACACCATCGTCTTCAGGAGCGGCAGCAACCGGGTCTTCGTTACCCACATGGTGGGGGGCTGCAACGGCCTCGCGACCGGGCATAACGCGCTGGTCACACACCAATTCGGAAATGCCGAGCTTTGCCGGGGCGACATCGCCCGGGTCGTCGATACGCTGAATGGCTTCACCGTCGGAAGCTGCTCCTTTGGCGATTTCACGCCGTTCGTAAGACCAGGTACCTAGCGCCCGTAGAGCGCGTCCAAGCGCTCGGTATAGACTTTGGAAATGATGTGCCGCCTGATCTTCATCGACGGCGTCAGCTGCTCGTTTTCGATTGAAAAAGTCTCGTCGGCGAGGACGAACCTGCGAACTCTTTCGATCACTGAGAGATCTGCGTTGACCCGGTCGACGGCCCGCTGCAGCCTGGCATGAAGATCGGATGCGTTGGCGATCTCGGAATCCGGGACGATCAATGCCACGAGGTGCGGGCGTCGGTCGCCATAGATCATGGCCTGGGCGATCTCCGGCTGAAGCGTCAGCATTCCCTCGATGCGCTGAGGCGACACGTTGTCGCCCTTGTCGTTGACGATCAGGTCCTTCTTGCGATCCGTGATCACGATCCGGCCTTTGTCGTCGAAATGCCCGATGTCCCCGGTCGCGAGCCATCCGTCACGAAGCACCCGCGCCGTTTCATCGGGATTGC
>DATMHD010000124.1:0-3242 GCA_035555075.1 Sphingomicrobium sp.
CGAAAGCTATTACTGCAACACCATCCCCACGCCCGACGGCGGCACGCACGAAGCCGGCCTCCGCGCCGCACTCACCAAGGGCCTGCGCGCCTTCGGAGAGCTGGTCGGCAACAAGAAGGCAAAGGACATCACCGCCGACGACGTCTTCAACGGCGTCGAGCTGATGCTCAGCGTGTTCATCCGCAACCCGCATTTCCAGAGCCAGACCAAGGACCGCCTCACCAGCCTCGAGGCCGCGCGCTTCGTCGAGGCCGCCGTCCGCGACCATTTCGACCATTATCTCGCCGACAATATGGATCGCGGCCGCGCGCTCCTGGGCTCGATCGTCGAGCGCATGGAAGAGCGCCTCCGTCGCCGCGCCGAGCGCGAAGTCCAGCGCAAGACCGCGACCTCACCCCGCAAGCTCCGCCTGCCGGGCAAGCTCACCGACTGCGCCAACGACGATCCGCAAGGCACCGAGCTGTTCATCGTCGAGGGCGACAGCGCCGGCGGCTCGGCCAAGCAGGCGCGCGACCGCAAGACGCAGGCGATCCTCCCCATCCGCGGCAAGATCCTCAACGTCGCTTCCGCCACGCAGGACAAGATCCGCGCCAACAGCGAAATCGCCGACCTCAACCTCGCGCTCGGCTGCGGCACCCGCGACAAGTTCAACGAGGAGGCGCTCCGCTACGAGCGCATCGTCATCATGACCGACGCCGACGTCGACGGCGCCCACATCGCGACGCTCCTGATGACCTTCTTCTTCCAGGAAATGCCCGAGCTCGTCCGCCGCGGCCACCTGTTCCTCGCCCAGCCCCCGCTCTACCGGCTCACGAGCGGCGCGAAGACCCTCTACGCCCGCGACGACGCCCACCGCGCCGAGCTCGAAGCCACCGAGTTCAAGGGCAAGAAGGTCGAGGTCTCGCGCTTCAAGGGCCTCGGCGAAATGAACCCGGCGCAGCTCAAGGAAACCACGATGGACCCGGCGACGCGCTCCATGCTCAAGGTGACGCTGCCCGCCGCTTACGAAGACCGCCAACCGGTCAAGGACTTGGTGGAGCGCCTTATGGGACGCGACCCAGCGCCAAGGTTCGAGTTTATCCAGGCGAGAGCGAGCGCGATCGACGAAGAGGAGATCGACGCGTAGCGGCCGCCGAGCGCAGCGCCGCCGACGCGCAGCGTCGCCGAAGCAGCGCGAAGAGACGGCGAGCCTCGGCCAGCGGGTCGCCTTGGGCGAGCCCGACTGACGTCACGAAGTGAGCGGCAACAATCCGCAAGGATTGTGAGAGCGAGCGTATCTGGCGCGGGCGTCAGCCGTCGAGCATGACGCGAACGCTAAGGCCACTATTCGGCCGCGACGCTCAGAGCGGGATTTCGAAGGTCCACGAACGCTCCCGAGCGGATGGATTGAAACAGACGCTTCTGTTCTTCAACCGGTTCTCCTTCGCAAAACCGAAACAACGAAGCAGCAAGGAACTCGCGATCCAGCTCGAATGCTTTCCATCGACGGCCAAGTCGCTCCGCGACTGCACCAGTGGTGTTCGAACCGGCGAAGATATCCACGACAAAATCGCCTTCGTGGGTTAGCATTTTGATGAAGAATTCAGGTAGTTGCGGAGGGAAACGGGCTGGATGGCCCTTAACACCGGCTGCCTTGCAGGCCCGCAGATAAACGCCGTTGCTTTCGGTGTTCGAGATCTGGAGCAGATTTGAGGGAATGGCACCGCCATTGTCGCGCGCAAATGCCTTCCCGATGTCGTGCCCGCTCGGTCGTTCCTTCGGCGAGTAGAAGGCATCCGGGTCGGCGAGCAGCTTCTTCATGCGCGCGCCGTATGGCACCAACACCCTTGATACGTCGGCCTTTGCCCACGGCGTTTTTGTGAACCACCAGACGTTGTTCACTGCGTCCTTTGCGCGGAGCTTACGCTTGTTCACCCACTCGATAGGGCTCGGGAGCTTGGACGGATTGTACCAATAGAAGTCCTGCGCCAGATGAAAGCCCAGCTCATCGCAGAAGCGGATGGGCACTCGGAAGTTGTAAAGGCTGCGCGACGGCTCGCCCCTTTGATAGGCACCGCCCAAATCGAGCACGAAGCTCCCATCTGGAGCAAGCTTATCAAACGCGAGCCTTGCGAAACTCGTGAGCCACTCCAGGTAGCCAGCTTGATCCTTGTTGCCGTAGCTCTTCTGGCGCTGAAGGGCGAAAGGCGGCGAGGTCATGACGAGATTGATCGAACCATTTGCCATCGCACCCAGCAGCTCTCGAGCGTCACCGCACCATGCCTCCCCTTGTGCCGTGCGATATGCGAGTGTCGCTTCGTACATGATGCCTGCTACTTAAATGCTGTCGACGCATTTGCGTCAAGCGGCTTTACGGTCGATGTGAACATTTCGGCTCGCCCCCCGCGCGCGACGCTTGCCGGGAACCTTCGGCGTCTCCGGTCAATCCGAGGACTCAGCCAGGAAGCTCTAGCCGATTTGGCCGGGCTGCACAGGACGTTCGTCGGGTCTGTAGAGCGCGCCGAAAGAAACATTTCCGTGGATAACATCGGCAAGCTCGCAACTGCGCTGGGCGTGTCGGCCGCCGATCTCCTGAAAGAGAAAAAATGACCAAGTTGCGTGTCCATCCCGATCACAAGCGCCTCCTTCAATTGATGCCAGCAATCCGCGAATTCCAAGCGCTCGCCAACAAGCACGGCATCGGGGACATCTTTCAGGATAATGGCGGAAAGCTCCTGCAATTGGTCTTGACAATGGACCTAACGGTGTCGTCGCGGCGCGGCGGAGCTGACGCGACTGATCGGTTGGGACGGAAGTACGAGATGAAATCGCTTAACATCGACCTCTCATCGAACTTCACGACGAACCACCATCTGAACCACAACGTGCTGGCTAGCTACCGCAAGGTTGGGTGGCTGTTCGCGATGTACCGGGGCATCGAGCTGACTACCATTTACAGCATGGAGCCTTTTCAGCTGGAACCGCTATTTCAAAAATGGGAGCAGGTACTGAACACCGGCGCCACCCACATAAACAATCCTAAGATACGTGCCGGCTTCGTGATGAAAGAAGGAGAGTTGATCTACGGACACGCTCCGCTGAAAACCGGAAAGCGCTCGGCGACGACGGCCGGGAAGCCGCCCATCGACCCGTTTGAACCTGATGAATAGAAATCTCCCACAAGCGGTGATAGTGCACTAACTCGCGTTGCGTCTTCGCGAAAAAGATTCCTTTCCTACAGCCCTATACCATGTTCCAATGTG
>DATMHD010000125.1:0-4906 GCA_035555075.1 Sphingomicrobium sp.
CGCTGGAAGTCCGGTCCGGCTGAAACCACGATAAAGGTCCGTCCGACGAAACCTGCCGGCGGCGGGAGGATCGAATTTTCGCGATCACCGCTCTCCATCGTGAAATAAAGACATTCGCCGGATGGCCCGGCCACCTGCATCGCAACGATGGACGGCATGAACTGGAGTGGGCTCGGCGGCCCAATGATCTGAAATGGCGAGGATGCGAGACGCCTGCTGAGCGCATGCACGTCGTCGACGATGATTTCGAAGGCATTCCAGCCAAAGGTTGTCAGCGGACGATACCCCGCAACCCCAGGGCTCTCGACAAGACGAATGAAGACGTCCTGTTCGCCTTGCGGAACCATTGCGCAATAGGGCGCCCCCGCCATCGCGGGCGTGCCCCAGCTCTCCGCGATGCTCGCCTCGAGGAGACCGCGCTCGACCACCTCGTAATCGAGAAAATCCGAATAGCAGCGTTCACTTGCCGCAAGATCGTCGGTTGAAACCGTCGCCGTCGCAATCCGCAGCAAACTTGGATCGCTGTTACTCGTCCAGTCGTTCATCGACCCTTCCCCTCAGAGCCCCGAGGGAATGGCAATTACGGAATTATTTGTTATACTTCTAGATCAAATCGGAGCTGGTTCATGAGTAGCGCTGCCACCGGGCGCATTGAGATCAAGCCGGATCTGGTAACGGTCCGGGCGGAACTGGGCGAGGATGTGCTGAACGGGCCGGCCGGATACGTCCAGCACCGTGCGGCTGACGCGCAGGATGGGCGAGCCGATGTCGACGTGCAGTTCAGCCGAAAGATTGGCATCCGCAAGAGTTGCGGAAATCGTCTGCTGCGCTGCTCCGATCTGCACTCCCGCGTCGGCGAGAAGCCGCAGCATGGGGGTCGACTTGAGCTTGCTGCGGGTCATCGCGCCAGCAAGATCGATCGGGATGTAGCTGATGAAATGACCGAGCGGCTCTCCGTCGAGCCAGCGCACGCGCACCACGCGCAGCACTTCGCTTTCCGGCGGCAATGCAAGTGCATCATCGATCGGCGGCCGTGCCGTTATCCTGTCGACCTCGAGCAGCTTCACTTTAGTGGCCCGCCCGAAGTTCAGAAGCGATTCCACCGCCTGGTCGATATTGCCCTGGAGCGGCTTTGCGGGCGACTTGAATACGACCGTCGTGCCGACGCGTCGCTTGCGGGCAACGAAGTGGTTCTCGGCGAGGTCGTCAAGTGCGCGGCGCGCAGTGATCCTCGAGACGCCGAACTGCGATGAAAGCTCCTGTTCGGTCGGCATGCGCGAGCCAAATGCGCGTTCGCCGCTCGTGATCTCTTCTTTCAGGCGAAGGAAGATCTGATGATAAAGGGGGACCGCCTGCGCGCGATCAACCGCGACATTGTCTTCGCTCTCAACCGACAAAACAGCCCCCCATCCTCAAATCACGCTGACTCGGCGCCGCCATTGGACACTGCCCTTGTAACCCCCGCACTGAAAGGCCGACCATTATGCAAGTAAAGCCATTCCTGTTGATCGAGCAAGCACGCACAATCCTCGAGGGCGCGCTTGGAAAAGCCTCTGCCGACGGCATTCGCATGTCCATCGCCATCGTCGATGAGGGTGGGTATCCTCTGTGCCTTCAGCGCATGGACGGCGCGGGGTTGCTGACGCCCAAAGTCGCGCTTGAGAAGGCGCGGACCGCCGCGCTGACCCGCTCTCCGAGCCGGCGTCTTGCTGAACGCGTCAGCAACGACCCGGCATTGCTCCGACTGACGGACTATCTGCCGATGCCGGGCGGACTGCCGCTCATCATCGATGGCGTCTGCGTCGGCGCGATCGGCGTATCGGGCGGAACGGGAGATCAGGACGAGGCCGTTGGGGAGGCCGGCTGCGCAGAGCTGGCTGCTGCGGCCGACTGAACATCGCGCCGCCTCGAGCGCCCGTGCGTTTGACGCTCTGGCCCACGCCTCCTTGTCAATGCATCTCCTCGCCGCCCGAGACATTCATCGCCTCCCCGGTGATGTACCGGGCCTGACCCGAGCACAGGAACGCGCAGGCATTTGCAGTATCCTGCGGCTCTCCGACTCGGCCGAGCGGGATTCTCGAGCGCATTGCTGCAAGATATTCCTCCAGGCTCTGGCCCCGAGCCTGCGCCATGAACTCGTTCTGCCAAGCTCCAAGTCCGGTCGTGACATGGTTCGGGCAGACGGCGTTCACCGTGATCTGTTCCGCGCCATATTCGATCGCGGCGGAGCGCGTGAGGCCAACGAGTCCGTGCTTGGAGGCAATGTAGGAGGATGTGAGGGCCGACCCCGATTTTGATCCGCGGCTTCCGATGGAGACGATCCGTCCCCGGCCCCAGCCTTCTTCGATGGGCTGCGTCAGCATCTGCCGGATCGCATGCTTCATCGCGAAGAACGCTCCCCGCAGATTGACGTTGAGGACAGTGTCCCACATCTCTTCTGTCGCATCGACGAGCGGTCCGAACAGATAGCCGACACCGGCATTGTTCACCAGAATGTCGAGCTTCCCGTAGGTCGCGACCGCGTGCTTCACGAGCGCAGCGACCTCGGCCTCAACCCGCATGTCCGCTTCGAAGGTGACGACCTCATCGTTGATCGATCGTATCTCCTCCGCAATGCCGTTAAGCTCTGCGGACGTTCCGACCCCCTGCGCGGGCGCAAGTCCACCGTGCGTCCGCCCGAGATCGTGGAGGACCAGTCGTACACCGTCCTCGGCAAGCTTCCTTGCAATGGCCTCGCCGAGCCCGTTGCGCCGTCCGGCGCCCGTAATGATTGCTACCTTGCCTTGAAGGTCGGGGTACATCGTTGCTCCTCTAGAGATCCATGGCGGCCTGATATCCCTCCGCTGTAGCGGTGAGGATGATCCTGGGCGCCTTGCAGTCGCCGATCCTGCGCACCTCGATGCCGCGCGCGCGAAGCGGCTCGGCAAGTGCGTCATTGGGGCGTCGCGGTGTTGCGAACGTCAGGAACGTGACGTCTCGAATAACGTCCTCGGCGCCGCTGAAGATGTTGGCGTAGGCGATCTCGCCTTGTTCGATCCGAGGAGAGGAAAGTGGCCGGACGGAAGTCAGAATTGCCGCACCGCCGCGGTAAAGGCGTTGGTAGACGCCCTGTCTCACGACAAGCGACTCATCGCTCGCGAGCCGCTCGCGAGGCGTGAGGATTGCAACCCTGTCGAAGCGCTGCAGCAGAAGCTCGGCGGCATCATAAGTGAAGGCGCCGTGATCCTCGTCCCAGATGACCGCAGTCCCCTTATTGCGGGCGGGATGATCCGTGAAGATCCGGACCGCCTCTCGGATATCGGGAATGAGCCCCTCCTCGCGCCAGTCTTGCGGGAGAAAGGACGGCCACGCCGGCTCTGACCCGGTCGCGAGGATGACCACGTCGGGTGCAAGACTTACGATGTCCTCGACGTCGGCGCACATCCCCATCTGAAACTTCACGCGGTGGCGCCGAGCCGCAAGATACTGGTAATCGTAGATGCTGCTGAGGCCTTCGCCTCCGGGAAGTAGCGCGTGGAGGCGCGTTTTTCCGCCTGGTTCCTCCGAACTCCCGAGGACCTGGACGTCGTGTCCGCGCGCCGCCGCAACCCAAGCCGCTTCCATTCCGGCAATCCCTGCGCCCACCACGACGACGCGCCGCGCACGCGGAGCTGCCGGCACTTTCCAGTCGGCCTCGTCCGGCGCTCCGACGCGCGGATTATTGTCGCAAAGGAGGCCGCGGCCGGTCGTGATCATGGCCCAGCAGGTATTGCAGGAGACGCAATACCTGATCTCGGCCTCGCGCCCCGCTTTTGCCTTGATGGGCCAGGCGGGATCGGTGACGAGCGGACGCGCGAGCATGATGAGATCGGCGGTGCCGCTCTGGATGAGCCGCTCGCCCTCGTTCGGATCCGTTATGAGGCCCAGGGCTCCAAGGGGCACGCCCGGTGCTGCGGACCGCCCGAGCCGCTCGATATCTGCAGCATAGGGTACCCTTGGGCCGTGATTGTCGGGAAGGTGTGCATTCAGCGTGTCGGAATGGCTGCCCCAGCAGTAAGTCAGATAATCGAAATTGCCTTCGGCATGAACGAGCCGCGTGATTGCCTCGGCCTCGACAAGGTCAATCCCGTCTTCGCACCCGTCCCAGGCCGGAAGCTTTGCCCCAATGAGAAAATCGGCGCCGCAACGTTCACGGATGCTCCGCATCAGCAACCGAAGCAGAAGGGTGCGGCCCTCGAGGTCGCCGCCGAACTCGTCCTCCCGGGCGTTCGAGCGGCGCGCCAGGAACTGATGGAAGAGATGACCATGGCCCGCCGATATCTCGACGCCGGCAAAGCCTGCCGAAGCAAGTTTCGCGCAGCTCTCGACGAACTCCTCGACCATCCTTTGGATGTCAGACGTCGAGAGCTCCTCGGGCACCGTCCAGCTAAGATCGTCGGGAAGCGTTGACACTCCGCGCGCGGCGAGGTTCCGGTGGCCGGCGCGAAACCCTCGACCATTGTCCTGCACTTGGCCAAGCATGAGCCCGCCCTCGCGCGCGACGGCGTCGGCCCAGCGCGCAAGCATGTCGCCGTTGATGCCGGAGAGGACATGGGGACGCGTAGGCAGGGTCTGCCAGTGAAGCATTCCCATGGGTTCGCTGACGAGCATCGCAGCTCCGCCGCGTGCGCGGCTCACATAATAATCGATCAGGCGATCCGTGATCCGACCCCCGTCTGCATAGTGCGTGGAGGTTGACGCGTGAACGATGCGGTTTGGAAGTGTCCGCGTTCCGACGCGGATGGACGAGAACAGGTTTGGGTAGGAAGTCACGTCAGCGCGGATCGTGGAAGCGCATCACCCGCTTGATGAACGAGTTGTTCCATTCGGAACGTTCGGCCTCGACGGCCGGATCGGCTTGATAGGCCTCGATGTCCGCCCGTGTTAG
>DATMHD010000126.1:0-2921 GCA_035555075.1 Sphingomicrobium sp.
GGCGATGTTTCGACCTATCCTGCGCTTCTTGCCGAACTGATGCGCCGCGGGTGGAGCGACGAGAATGTTGCCAAGCTCGCCGGCAACAATGTCCTTCGCGTGATGGCGCGGGCGGAAGCCGTCGCAAAGGAGATGTCGACCGAACCTCGCCTGCCCGCGCCGGCGCGACGCTGATCGGTCCAGTCAAGATTCTATAATCCTAATCAGGCCTTTTTCTCTAGACGGAAACACAACGGGCTGATTATCATCCTGCAGCATGGATGGGGGCAATGAACGGGATGCAAGATTTCGTATGAGCGTTGGGCAAGTTCTGATCCGCTGCCTTGGTAGCGAGGGCGCCGCATGAGCGTGGCAAGTACAAGCCCCCTTGCCGCAAAGGCGAGTGCGGCCGCGGCTCCTGCCGCGCTCGCGCTTCCGACGCCCTATCTCCTGTTCCTGGGAGACGTCACCGAACCTGGCTATGCGAAGACCGCGTTCGGGCTTCGGGACTGGGCCGCGGACAATTGCATCGGTGAATATGTCTCCGACGAGAAGGCCGTCACCACGGACCTTCCCCGCATGACGCCGGCGCAAGCTGCCGCGAACGGCGCGCGCGCGATGATCATCGCCGTTGCAAACAGCGGCGGTTATATCCCCGAAAGCTGGTACCCGGCGCTTCTGGAAGCGCTCGCCGCGGGTCTCGACCTTGTTGCCGGAATGCATGTGCGGCTCGCCGCCGTTCCCGGTCTTGCAGAGGCTGCGCGCGAGCATGGCCGACGCCTGATCGATGTCCGCAAGCCTCCTGAGAACATCCCCGTCGGGACCGGCATCAAGCGAAGCGGCAAGAGGCTACTGACGGTCGGCACCGATTGCGCCCTGGGCAAGAAATATACTGCGCTTGCGCTCACCAACGCCTTCGAGAGGCGCGGCCTCGATGTCGACTTCCGGGCTACCGGACAGACCGGGATCATGATCGCGGGCGGAGGCATCCCGATGGACGCAGTCGTTTCCGATTTCCTCTCCGGCGCCGCCGAGCTCCTGTCACCCGACGCGGCGCCTGGACACTGGGACGTGATCGAAGGTCAGGGGTCGCTTCTTCACCCAGCTTATTCCGCAGTCTCGACCGGCCTTCTTCTTGGAAGCCAGCCCGACGTCTTCGTCGTCTGCCATGATCCGACCCGTCACAGGGTCCTCGGGCACCGGGACTTCGTCCTTCCGACGATCGAGGAGATCATCTCTTTGACGATGGAGCTTGGAAGACGCACCAATCCCTCGATCCGCTGCGGCGGCATTGCCTACAATACCGGTGCCCTCAAGCCCGTCGAAGCCGAACGGCTGATGGAGCTCGACAGCGATCGCCTCGGCCTCCAGGTCGCGGATCCGATCCGTCGCGGCCCTGCGTTCGAGCGCCTCGTCGCAAGCTGTCTTGAGGCATGATGCTGGACGCTGAGGGCCACAAGTCGAGTGGGTTCCAGCGTTTCCTTCTGCCTGGATTCGCGTTCAAGGCGGTGGTGATCGGGGGCGGCTACGCCACCGGACGCGAGCTTGCGGAATTCTTCCTTCCAAGTGGTCCGCGAGGCGGCCTTGCAGCCATGCTGCTCGCGACGATGCTGTGGAGCATCGTGTGCGCCATCACCTTCGCCTTTGCGCGCGCGACGCGATCGTTCGACTATCGAACCTTCTTCAAGCAGCTCCTCGGACCAGGCTGGTTCGCGTTCGAGATCGCCTACGTCCTTTTCGTCATCGTGATCCTCTCGGTTTTCGGTGCAGCGGCAGGCGCCATCGGAGCAGCAACGCTTGGACTGCCCTCGATCGTCGGGACACTCGCGCTTGCGCTTGCGATCATCCTGTTCGTGACCTTCGGCAACGCCTCGGTCGAGCGCCTCTTCAAATATGTCTCCTTCCTCCTTTACGGGGTCTACATCCTGTTCGTGCTGCTCTCGTTCAGCAGCTTCGGCGATCGGATCATCGCGAACTTGCAGGTTCCGGCGCCGAGCACGGGCTGGGCGCTCGGCGGCATAACCTACGCAAGCTACAATATCGTTGGAGCCGTCGTCGTGCTTCCGGTCATGAGGCACATGACGAGCAGGCGCGACGCCGTCGTCGCGGGCCTCATTGCAGGACCGCTTGCGATGCTTCCGGCGGTCCTCTTCTTCACCTGCATGGTCGCTTTCTATCCCGCCATCGGGGCCGAGACGCTTCCGTCGGACTTCATCCTTCGGCAGCTTCACATCCCGCTCTTCCACCTGCTTTTCCAGGTGATGATCTTCGGAGCGCTCCTCGAAAGCGGGAGCGGCGCAGTCCACGCGATCAACGAGCGCGTTGCAGCGGTCTGGCGGACAAGGCGCGGCACTGACCTCACTGCTCCAAGCCGGGCTTCAATCGCCGCCCTCCTTCTCGTCGGCTGCATCTTTGTTGCCGACCGCTTCGGCCTCGTTGCGCTGATCGCAAGCGGCTATCGGCTGCTCGCCTACGCACTCCTTGCCGTCTACGTCCTGCCGCTCCTTACGATCGGACTTTTCCGCCTCAGGCGCCGCAGGTTCACTTCACCTCTTCCTGGAGAAGCCTGATGTACTGGAAACGCGCACTCCTCTGTGCTGCCTTGGCCTTGGCCGCGCCTGCTTTTGCCGCTGCGCCAGCGCGAAATCCGGCGGCGGCAGTCGCCGCCGATCGCCTCGCCGGGCTTCCCGATTTCGTGGACGGCGTCGTCGCCGGACAGATTGCGAGCCGCCAGGTCGCGGGAGCGACCGTCACCGTCGTTGCGAACGGCCGGGTCGTGTTCACTCGTGGCTACGGCTTTGCCAATGTTCCGGAACGGATCCCCGTTGATGGTGAGCGGACCCTTTTCCGTCCGGGCTCGGTCTCAAAGCTCTTCACCTGGACTGCCCTCATGCAGCAGATCGAACAGGGCAAGGTCGACATGGACGCGGACGTCAACCGAT
>DATMHD010000127.1:0-4058 GCA_035555075.1 Sphingomicrobium sp.
CGCCGCAACCTCGGGCTCATGATGCGCGAAGGCCTCCTTAAGGAAAATATCGACGGAGAGGCGCTCTTATGGGCGCACAACCGGCTGATCGCCCGGGCCGAAGAGCGCCGGATCCTGATGGTGATTTCGGATGGTGCCCCGGTGGATGATTCGACCGCGTCGGCAAACGGTGGAAGCTATCTCGAGCGCCACCTGCGGCAGGTGATCGACTGGATCGAGAAAAGGTCGAGCGTGGAACTGATCGCGATCGGCATCGGGCATGACGTGACACGTTATTATACCCGCGCGGTCACGATTATGGATGCGGACCAGCTTGCTGGCGCGATGGTCGACCAGCTCGCCCAGTTGTTCGACATGCACTGATTAAAAAATGGCCCCAGCGCAACAATGCGCGCTGGGGCCCCCTCGATACGCGACGCGAGGGAAGTTTGCCTGCTTCCAGGCCAGACGGGGAAAAGGGGATAAACCCCGCCAATGGACGGGGTTATGGGCGATTCGCAGGGAATGAAGGCTGAACGCGGCTTGCAGCCGCCATTCAGGAAAATCCGTTGAAAGTCAGTCGGTTAGATCGCTTACGCAGCCGCCTGCTCGGATACCTTCTTGGCAATCTCTTTCTTGAGCTTGCGCACCTTGGGGCTGAGCTTCTCATTGCTGGTCTTGAGAACCCAGTTGTCGAGCCCGCCAACATGCTCGACGGAGCGCAGGCCATGGGTCGAGACGCGAAGCTTCACGCTCTGGCCGAGCGCATCAGAGATGAGCGTCACGTTCTGCAAGTTGGGCAAAAACGTGCGCTTCGTCTTGTTGTTGGCATGGGAAACATTGTTTCCCACCTGCCGGCCCTTGCCGGTCAGCTCGCAAACCCGCGACATGGTCTTCTTCCTGATTTTCGTGTGCGGACCCGATGGGCCCGAAGAGCGCCGCCCGTTAGCCGCTCGGGGCGCATCCGTCAACGTCAGGCCGAACGTCGGCGGCAACCGTAGAACAACATTTGCGTTGGGCAAGCATCAGTTCGCGAAAGCACTGCCGCGACCGGACTTGGAACTTCATGGGAACACGTCGATGCGCGTCCTGATCTTCATCCTGATTGTTGCAGTCCTCATCGTCATTGCGGGCGTCTCGACTGGATTCCTCAACATCAGCCAGGTCCGTCCGGCAAAAGCGCCTCAGGTGACGGCAACGCGCAACGGCATCACTGCCAAAGGGGGGCAGGCCCCGGGATTCGACGTCGAGACCGGATCGGTGAAGGTCGGGACGAAGGAAACCACGGTAAAGGTACCGGCGCTTGTGGTCGAGAAACCGGAGCGGGACCAGAACGAGGCGGCGGTCAACGCAATGTGACAGGTGCCGGGCGCTCCGCTAGCGGGGCGCCCATGGGTTTTCCGCTCCCAGCACCGATGCGCCTCGCGCTCGACCTCGCCATTGCGGCTGCGGCGAAGGGCGAAGTTCCGGTGGGCGCGGTTGTAACGCTTGGAGACAAGGTCATCGCCGGAGCTTCAAATGCCATGCGCTCGTCGAGCGATCCCACGGCCCATGCCGAGATGGACGCAATCCGCCTCGCGGCCAGGAACCTCGGCACGTCGCGGCTCGACCAGTGCACCTTGTGGGTGACGCTCGAGCCTTGCGCCATGTGCGCTGCGGCGGTTTCAGTTGCTCGGCTGAAGGCACTTCGGTTCGGAGCCGAGGACCCCAAGGGCGGGGGCGTCGTCCACGGTCCGCGCATCTTTTCGCAGCCGACCTGTCATCACCGCCCCGACCTGCTTGCCGGAATCGGCGAGCAGGAATCTGCAAAGCTCCTCAGGGACTTTTTCGCCGAGCGGCGTTAGCCGCGATAGGGGACGAGGCGGATCTCGATCCTCCTGTTGGCGGCCTTTTGCGTCTCGTTCTGCTCGGGAAGGTACAAAGGAGCGCTCTCGCCAAGGCCCCTCGAGGCAATTCTCGCCCTCGAGACGCCGTGTGCGACAAGATAGGCTGCAACAGCCGCTGCGCGCCGCTCCGAAAGCTGCTGGTTGCCCTGGGGCGTACCGGAGCTATCCGTATGGGCAAGGACGTCGACGAACGTGCGGTTCCGGGTTTTCACCGTGCGCGCGATTTCCAAGAGCGTTGCGTCCGTCGTCGCTTTGACCGAGGCGCTTCCCGGATCGAAGGTGAAGGTCGCAGGAATGCGGACGACAATCCCGCCGCCGACCTGGAGCACGTCGAGCCCGATCCCGGCAGTCTGGCGCCTCAGTTCCGAATCGAGGTCCGCCATGTAGGGCCCCACTTCGCCTGGCCCGAGCGGTCGGACCTTCGCCGCGCGCATCTTGGCAGCGCGCGATCGCTGACCGCCGATGACGTCGCCCATGAGATATGGCGCGGAAACCCCGAGCGGCCGGAACGAGGCCGGGACAACCATCGGCGGGGGTGCTGTCTGGCAGCCGGCTAGCGCCGCGATCCCACAACCGACGACGAACTGGCAAAAGCTGCGATTGACCTTCATTCCGATTGGCTCCCCTTTGCAACGCCCATGAAACCGGCGCGCTTATCGGATGGTTCCGCATCTGAATCGAGCGGGTGCTTGTGAATTAGCGCAAGGGAAGGTTACATTCGTCAGCGCCGCTTATGAGCGACCACATCTCCCCCATACCCTGGCTCGATGTCCTTCTGATCCTCGCGCTGGTCGCCCTGAACGGCGTCCTTGCGATGAGCGAGCTTGCGATCGTCTCCTCGCGCGAGGCGCGTCTCAAGGCCATGGCCAAGGCCGGAAGCCGCGGCGCCCAATGCGCCGTGGAGCTTGCCGCCGATCCGGGCCGCTTCCTGTCGACAGTCCAGAGCGGGATCACGCTCATTGCAATTTTCGCCGGCGCCTTTTCAGGAGCGAGCCTTGGCCAGCCGGTGGCCGAGCGGCTCGAGCTTCTGGGGCTGCCGGTCAAGAGCGCCCACAGTGTCGGCTTTGGCCTCGTCATCGTTCTTACGACCTATGTGTCGCTCGTAATCGGCGAGATTGTTCCAAAGCAGATCGCACTTCGCTCGCCCGAGCCCATTGCGGTCGTGATGTCGCGGCCGATGCGCTGGCTCTCGAAAAGCGTGGCGCCGTTCGTCTGGGTGCTCGATCGCTCGAGCGCGCTGATCTTCAAGATCTTCGGGTTCGACCGCGAATCAAGGAATCAGGTCACTGCAGAAGAGCTGCATCTCGTGGTTGCGGAGGCCCAGAGCGCGGGGGTACTCGAGGAGGAAGAGCGGGCCATGATCTCAGGGATCGTGAGGCTCGCCGATCGCCCCGTGAGGGAAGTGATGACCCCCCGTACCGAGATCGACTGGATCGACAGCGGATCAACTCCCGAAGAGATCAGGCAAGCGCTTCTCGAAACGCCTCACAGCCGCATCCCCGTCGCCGACAGCGCGGTCGAGAATATCGTCGGCGTGATCCAGACGAGGGACGTGATGGCCGCGCTTCTCGAAGGCCGGACCATCGATCTTCGGCATCTCTGCCGTAAAGCGCCCGTAATTCCCGATCTCATGGACGCGATGGATGCGCTTGCTGTCCTCCGGAATGCCGATGTCCCGCTGGCCCTCGTCCACGATGAATATGGCCATCTCGACGGCATTGTGACGCCCGGCAGCATCCTTGCCGCACTTGCAGGGACGTTCGCGCACGATGTCGAGCAGGGCGACGAACCGCCGCTCGTCGAGCGAGAGGACGGGACCTTCCTCGTTTCTGGTGCCGCAAATGCCGATATGCTGAGCGATCGCCTCGGCCTGAACCTTCCCGACGAGCGCGATTATTCGACCGTTGCGGGCTTTGCCCTTTCGGTCCTCAAGCATCTTCCCGAGACCGGCGAGAAGTTCCGGCACGATGGCTGGTCGTTCGAGATCGTCGATATGGATGGCCGCAAGATCGACAAGCTCATTGCCTCGCCGCCGAAGCGAAAGAATTCCGAAAGAGGAGGCGAAACCGTCGGCTAGAGCTTTCCGAACCTCTGTTCGAAGCCGTCGGTGTCTCCCCTTGCAAGATAGTCCGCCTGTTCGACGATCCTGTCGCGCGTCAGCCGTCCGCGGAAGGCACCGAGTTGCTCGTCGAT
>DATMHD010000128.1:0-2745 GCA_035555075.1 Sphingomicrobium sp.
CTAGCGCCTGGATAATCTCCGCCGACAGTTCCTCCCTGCGGGCCTGCTCTGCTTGCTGTTGCTGAAGTTCCTCAAGAGTTGGCATCGCCGGCAGCGGCGGACGGCGACGGCTCAGATGCTCCATGACGAGCCTCATGGCGGTGGGACTTCCCTTGAGAGCGTCCTGAAGCAGCTTGCGATACGCCGCTTCTTCCTGGCTCATCTTGGTGGTCTTGCCGTTGACCATCGCCGCGATTTGTTCGCCGGCAACCTTGAGAAGCAGGTCTTCGGCGGGCTGACGTTTGCCCGTGCGTCCCCACGGATTGCGCACCTCGCCCGGCTTGATCTGCCCGGACTTCGGCGGACGGCAATAGCCCGTCTCATAATCCGGGCTTAGCGTCCACGGATCGATCTTCCTCTTTTTTGTCATTCAAGCCCCCATGATCGCGTTTCAATTCATGCTGACGCGACGCTGGCGGCACGTTCATCGAACAGCTCGCCCGTTATGGCATGCCTCGCCTTAATTCCTGACCATGCCTGAAACCGCCGGATGATCAGATCGACGTAAAGCGGGTCGAGCTCGAGGCCGAAGCAGACGCGACCCACTTTTTCCGCGGCGATCAAGCTCGTGCCCGATCCCAAGAATGGATCGAGGATCGCATCTCCGCGTCGCGTAGTGTCCAGCAGGGCATCAGCGACGAGCCTCACCGGTTTTGGGGTTGGGTGCTCATCGAGGATGTTGCCCTCGTCGCTGCCCTTGCCCGCGGTCACCGCCGAAGGGAGCTCCAGACGTTGCTGCGATTACGGCCGAAGCGGCCGAGCTGAACATTGTTACGAAGGCGCCCGCCCTTCGCTTTGTGGATCAAAATCAACTCGTGCTGCGACCTCAGGAAGCTGCCCTGACCAGCCCGATCCTTTACCCATACGGCGAGATTGATGAGCGGTCCGAAATGCCTCGTCGTCACCTGCTGGAGCAGCAGTAGCGAGCGCCAGTCGATCACCTGCAGAACTGCAGCGCCAGCGGCCAGGTGAGGCACCATGGCGCTGTGGTAATCCTCAAACAGGGCTGCCGTTTGCTCCGGCGTCATGCCCGAAGCGCCGCCCGCAAATTCGCGGTGCTTGCCTTTCGTAGCCACGAAACCGTCCACCGGACAGCCGAACGGCGGATCGGTGAAGACGGCCTGGACCTTTCTCGACTGAAGCAGCGTCGCGTAGCTTGCCGCCTCCCGTGCATCTCCGTTGAGCACCCGGTGCGGTCCCAGATCCCACAGATCGCCCAAGCGACTGACCGCAACGTCCTCGAGTTCCGGAACCGGCTCTTCCTGCACTTGGTCCTCCGCCATGATCACGTCGATCATCGGCGTCTGAAATCCGAGATCTTCGAGTTCGAATGACGGGAGCTCGACGTCGAAGCTCAGCATCAACTCTTTGAGCTTCGGCTGATCGAAGGAGCCGAGCTCTCCGAGACGCGCATAAGCAACCGAGATGGCCTGGCACTCCAGACGGTCGAGATGCTCGAGCCGGACCACGGGAAGATACTCAACCTCGAGTTCGCGCGCGGCGAGCAGCAGGATTTCGCCGACCAGCACCCGGTTCTCAGAATCGACGATCAGCGGCATCCGGACATCGAACCGCTTCAGGATGCGCCTGGCGGACTTCAGGTCCTCACGCGAGAATGTGCGAACGCTCTCAGGATCGATCTTGAGACTGGCCGTGGGGACCATCTCCACACGCATCGGGGCGTTGTGGTCGGACGTGATGGGCGCGGATCCGCTCCCATCGTTCGAAGGTATGGAATTGAGTTCGGTCACTTGTGCAGCTCCTTCGGTTCGAAGGAGGCGTGCCATCATGCATTGATTGCTCGATTATGCGCGCCTCCAGGACTGGACTAGGCAGTTGCGTCGGCGCGCAATCGGCTCGGCGAGGATGCGACATTGGTCGCCCAACGACAAGCTCGAATTTCGCTGTGATCGATTACCGCGGTGGGAGCGCAGAGATTCCCATCCAATTCGCATCTCCGGCACGCATTCGCGCAGCCGCTCGAGCAGCAATTCCAAACAGTTGACGCCGTGTGGCCCGCGATTGTGATGAGGTTCGGCCGGAAATTCCCTTTAAATTCCCATCGAAATGGGAATTTGCGTAGGAACCTCCCCCTTCGCTGTCGCGTTGGGCCGCTAACCTGGGTTAAGCCGGTTTTATTCAATGTCTGACCAGCAAAATAACCATAAGATCGCCAACTTCGAGCAGGTGAACGACGAGCTAACCCGCGGGCTGAAGCTCTGTCATTCGCTCATCGACGATTATCGGACAAAGCTGGCCAGCCGCCTCAACGACAATGAGGAAAACGGCGCGGCCAACGATGATGAGATTGAAGACGATGGAAACGACCTCGCCTGATCGCCTTGGCTAACGTTGTTGTTCAGACCGCAGTTCCGTTCGGTGCAGACCCGTAACGTCGGCACAGTCGGGTCAGCGCGGCAGGCGGCGCTCGGCCTGGGCAAGGATCTTCTTCACGTCATTGCTCGGGATGGCAAAGCCGATTCCAACATTGCCCGCAGCGGCCTCGCTCTGGCTTGGGCTGAAAAGTGCCGAGTTGATTCCGACGACGTCACCGTGAAGGTCGATCAGCGGCCCGCCAGAGTTGCCAGGATTGATCGGCGCGTCGGTCTGGACAAACCGCCGTGGGTCCCCCTGGCCGAATGGGCGATTGAGCGCGCTGATGATCCCGCTCGTGACCGTCTGGCCGAGGTTGAAGGGGTTGCCGAT
>DATMHD010000129.1:0-6350 GCA_035555075.1 Sphingomicrobium sp.
AGCGCGGATGACCATCGATGAAATCATGAGCTCGGCGCCTGTCATTCCTGTCCTTGTGCTCGAGGAGAAGCTCGAATGGAGAGGGCTTGCCGAGACGCTCGTTTCCTCGGGCCTTCGGGTCATTGAAGTGACCATGCGAACGCCGCTCGCGCTCGAGGCCATCAAGGAGATGGCCGGCGTTCCTGGCGCGATCGTCGGCGCTGGGACCATCGTTAGCGAGCGACAGCTTGCGCAAGCGATCGAGGCCGGGAGCAGCTTCATTGTGTCCCCGGGGCTCACGAGGTCCCTTGCAAGCTCGGTGCTCCAGTCGGACGTACCCTACCTTCCGGGCGTCGCGACGGCGTCCGACATCATGCGAGGACTCGATCTTGGCCTCGACCGGTTCAAGTTCTTTCCTGCCGAGGCCTCCGGCGGCATTCCGGCGCTGAAGGCCCTTGCCGGGCCGTTTCGCGATGTCCGCTTCTGTCCGACAGGAGGCATTCGGGAGGATACGGCGCCCGATTGGCTCGCGCTCGATCCCGTTCTTTCTGTCGGTGGAAGCTGGCTCGTGAAGCCTGGCGATAATCTTGGGACAATCGGCGAGCGCGCCCGCGCTGCCGGCCAGCTGCGAGGCGGCTGAGAGCCCGTTCGTTGTGCGATTTTCCTGGCGGGATTGCGCAGCGACCGTGGCCGTGGAAGACCTTGTCGTTCCTAGTCAAAGGGAGAATGCGCATGTGCGACGAGTTCATCCATCCGGGCTTGGTCGAAGATACGCGGATCTCCAGGCGCGCATTCAGCCTTATTGCAGTCGCTGCCGCCGGCACTGCCGCGGCCGCAGTGCCGAAGGCCGCAGTCACCGAGAAGGACGTCATCATCAAGACGCCCGACGGGATGGCGGATGCAGTGCTCTTCACGCCCAGCAAGGCGGGCCGGTTCGCCGCGGTGCTGATGTGGCCGGACATCATGGGCCTGAGGCCCGTTTTCCGGGACATGGGGCGCCGTCTCGCGGGTGAAGGCTACGTCGTACTGGTGCCCAATCCCTTCTATCGGTCAAAGAAGGCGCCGGTCATGGAAGGGCCGATCGATTTCAACAATCCGGCAACGCGGGAGGTGCTCACCGGCTATCGCAAGGTCATGGGCGACGCTGGTATCGACAGCGACGCAAGATCCTATCTCGCCTTCCTGGATGCGCAGCCCAAGACGAACAAGCGTACGAAGGCGGGAGTGCAGGGTTATTGGATGGGAGGGGCTTTGAGCTTCCGCGCGGCCGCGGCGGTTGCCGCGAGGATCGGAGCCGTGGCCAGCTTCCACGGAGGCAACGGCCGCGTGACTTCGGACACCGACAGTCCGCATCTTCTCATCCCCAGGACCAATCCCGCGTCTGTGTGGCTCGTCCTCCAGGCCCAGAACGACGACAAGCAGCAGCCAAAGGTGAAGGAAACGCTGAAGGCTTCCTTCGCCGCTGCGCAGCGCAAAGCCACGGTGGAGGTTTATCCCGCCAACCATGGCTGGTGCGTGCCCGGAAGCCAGGTCTATGATCAGGTGCAAGCCGAGCGCGCCTGGGCCGCGCTGCTTCAGCTCTACAGGACAACGCTCGTCTGAACTGACATTGCCGATGGGGCTTCCCGTGGAGCGATCCAGCCCAAGCGACCAAATAAGGAAGTTACGATCGCCCGCGACCTCAGGGCTCGCGCCCGAGCTCCCGGTTGGCATTGGCCCAGGCTTCCATCGCTTTGAGCACGGGGCGAAGGCTCTGTCCGAGTTCCGTCAGCCGATAGTCGACGCGGGGCGGGATCTCGCCATAGTCCTTGCGGACGAGAAGCTTCTCGTCTTCCATTTCCTTCAGTGCCTTGGACAATGTCCGGTGCGTGACGGAGCCAAGCCGTCGCTGGAGCTCGTTGAAGCGGAGTGGACCGTCCATCAGCCAATAGATGATCATGGGCCGCCATTTGCCGGCCAGAAAGTCGAGTGCCAGTTCAGCGGGGCAATGGTCCCCGTGGGCAATGTCGGGCTCGATCATGGTCAGTATCCAAAAGGACCGTACTTGCGAAAGTATCGTGTGCTCATATTTTGATGCCAGGACGAAGGCAATGACTTCGGGCAGGCAGATGAAAGCCGCCCTTGAAAGGCATGACGATGAAACAGCTAATCGATGTCATCCGCAACGAAGGCGGCCATTGGGTGGGGGACGGTTTCCCCGTGCGCTCGCTCTTCAGCTACCATGGCGATACCAAGGCGATCAGCCCCTTCCTGCTGTTCGATTACGCAGGGCCCCATGATTTCGAGCCGAAGGCCGGGCAGCCACGCGGCGTTGGCCAGCATCCCCATAAAGGGTTCGAGACCGTGACGATCGTCTACGACGGCGAGGTCAGCCACAAGGATTCTACCGGCGGTGGCGGGACCATCGGCAATGGCGAGGTCCAATGGATGACTGCCGGTCGCGGCATCATCCATGAGGAATATCATTCGGCGGGATTCTCGAGGACCGGCGGACCGTTTCGCATGGTGCAGCTCTGGGTGAACCTCCCGGCCAGCGACAAGCTTGCGCCGGCTGGGTACCAGGCGATCACCCGCGACATGATCCCGACCGTCTCGATTGATGGGGCAAGCGCGCGCATCATCGCCGGTGAGTTTAACGGCACCAAGGGTCCGGCGAAAACCTTCACGCCCATCAACCTGTGGGACGTCCGGCTTCCCGCGGGTGGCGAGACGACGCTTCCCTTGCCCGAGGGCCACAACAGCATGATTGCTGTCCTTGCCGGTCATGTCACGATTGCCGGCGAGGGCGTCGGCGAAGGAGAAATTGCCCGCTTCTCTGTCGAGGACGAAGGCGTCGCCTTGCAAGCTGATGGCGACGCGATCATCCTCGTGCTCACTGGCGAGCCGATCGACGAGCCCGTTGTTGGTTATGGCCCCTTCGTCATGACGAGCGAGGCCGAGATCCGTGAGGCGATCGATGACTTCAACAATGGCCGCTTCGGCCGGGTCCCGGTACCAGCGTGAGCTTTTGCGGGAGCCATTAGGTTTCTCCTCTAGCCTTTCCCGATCCTTTCACGAGGCGACGAAAGGGACTTCCCAATGACGAGCGAAACCCGCCGCGATCCGGTCACCGACCATCTTCTCACACCCGAGAATTCGGCCTTCATCATCATCGACTATCAACCGATCCAGGTGTCCTCGATCCGTTCGATCGACCAGAAGGAACTGGTGTTCAACATCGTCAGTACGGCAAAGGCAGCCGTCAATTACGGGCTCCCGATCGTCCACTCGACGGTGAACGTTAAGAGCGGCCGGAACAAGCCGCCGATCCCGGAGATCCAGGAGGTGCTGGGCCATCTCCCGACCTATGACCGGACGTCGATCAACAGCTGGGAGGATGTCGAATTCAAAAAGGCGGTAGAGGCGACGGGTCGCAGGAAGCTGATCATGACGGCTCTATGGACCGAGGCGTGCCTCACATTTCCTGCGCTCGACGCCCTTCAGGAAGGCTTCGACGTCTATGCGGTTGTCGATGCAGTCGGCGGGACCTCCCTGGCCGCTCATGAGGCGGCGCTGCGCCGGATCGAGCAGGCTGGCGGCAAGCTGATCAGCAAGACCCAGCTCTATTGCGAGTTACAGCGCGACTGGAACCGCCAGGGCACAATCTCGGGATTCATGAACGTCTTCCAGACCTGGGACGGGTCGAACCCGGAAAAAGAGCGCGGAGCAGGCAGGAGCTAAGAAGAGATGGTCGTCCTCAACATGGCTGAACACCGCTACGAGCTTCCAATCGAAGGCAGCGATGAATTGGCGCTGGCTTTTTTCCGGGACGATCAGAACGGCAACCGTGTCCTCACACATACCGAGGTTCCATTCCAGTTTTCGGGACAAGGAATAGGTTCGCGGCTGGCGAAGGGCGTGTTCGATGATGCGCGCGCAACAGGCATCAAGCTGGTGCTCCAATGCCCATTCATGGGGGCCTGGTTTGCTCGCCATCCCGAATATGCCGATGTTGTGGCGGGCTGATGCCCCGGGAAGATCCGCTTCTGTCGATGGATCAGCCGTTGGGCGGTCACAAGAGGAAAGGCGACCCTTCCGAAGAATAGAAGGGTCGCCTCTTCTTCGCGTGAATGAGCCTTCGGGAGCGGACGGACCGTTCCGCCTTGTGCCCGCTTGACCTACAATCCGTGCAGCGTCGTGCTCGTGCTCAGCGATCCCGATGCGGCCGTCAGCTGGCTTGGGGCAAGTGAGTAGGTGCGGCCATTGAGGCCTTGGACAAGGACGCGAGTGACGACCCCGTTCGCTGTCACGACGCGGGTGACCGTGCCGACCTGCGCGCCATTGCTGAACAGCGGCATTCCCACGCTCACCCCGGTGAGGCTCGACGTCGTGGTTCCACCGGCGAGGACGCTGTGCGAATTCGCGTGAGCAATGCCGGTGGAGGAGGCGTGCGCCAGGCCCTGACTGTTCAATCGGCGATTGGATGCGCTCGTTCCTGCAATGGCATCAGTTGTGGTCGTCGTACTCGAGGTCCCTGCAAGGATACTGTTTAAATTTGCATGGGCTATCCCCGTCGCCGATGCGTGGGCAGGTCCCTGGCTGTTCACCCGGCGATTGGAAGGGCTCGTTCCGGCGCGGGCAAGGCTCGAGGTCGTCGCCGTACTGGATGTTCCCGCAAGGACACTGTGCGAATTAGCATGGGCGATGCCAGTAGCCGACGCGTGTGCCGGTCCCCGGCTGTTCACGCGGGCCTGGCCATTGGGCGCAACACTGGTGGACGCATTGATGCCGTTCAGCCGGGCGGTCGTCGACAAGGTTCCGCCATTGAAGCTGAGCTTGCTTGCAGGAACCGCATAAAGGCCGCCGTTCGTTCCCTTCACGATAACGACGACGACGGAACCCTTGCCTGTCGTTCGGATCTGCTGGACCGTGCCCAGTGCAGTTCCGTTGGAAAAGAGAGTGGCTCCTGTGGTGAGACCGCTCAGCGCGCCCGAGGTAACCATCGTTGTCGAAGCGGTCGTTCCTGCAAGGACGCTGTTCTGATTGGCATGATCAATGCCGGTCTGTGACGCGTGGCTGAGGGCCTGGCTGTTGATCCGCGACGCCTGGCTGTTCGCGACACCGACGTTGTCGTCCATGCCGCCGTTCATTCCGCCGCGCATGCCTACATCGCCAATGCCCCCAAGACCGCCCATGCCCCGGCTGCTTGCGTCCATGCCGCCGCCTGCGCCGCCGCCGCCGCCGCCCATGAGGCCGCCGCGGCCTTCACCGCCACCACGCCCACCGGGCGCTGCTGCTGCCACACTTGTCATCGCGACACTTGCGAAGGCGCAAAGCAATACATTGCGGATCATATGGACCTCCTGTTCATCCGTTCACGAAGAAGTATCCCCGCCGAAACGAATAGGAAGAACCACTGTTCGTTAGATTACATGAAGTTCACGGGTTAACGGCCAAGCGTACGGCTGGAGCGTCGACTCGAAGCGAGGCGGTCAGCGTTCGCGCTACTGCCCAGGATCGAGCGCGATTGAAATCAGCGCATTTCGGCTGAAAATGGCGAGCCGAACTATCGGTCGTGCCGGCGACCGATCAGCTTGGCGCTCAATTTAAGTGTGGTGACCCCAACGGGACTCGAACCCGTGTTTTCGCCGTGAAAGGGCGACGTCCTAGACCGCTAGACGATGGGGCCGCTTAAGGCGGCTCGCCGGTTAGGCGAGGGGCCCATGGGCGTCAAGCGAGCGCTGCATCCTCAAGGTGCATCTCGGCCGCATTGCCGCCGTTCCACTCATCGCGCTTGATCGTTCCTGCAAGCCACCAGCGCTGGTCGCCAGACGAAGCGAGGAGCGCTTGCCCCAGCGGCGTTGCCGCACTTCTGAACGCGATCCACTTGAAGGTCTTGCCGTCATCGCCCGATCCAAGACCCCGCACGTGGCCGTCACCAACGATGCGGGTTCTCAAGAGCCGCACCGGTCCTGCAGCGACGCGTGGGCTAGGCCAGCCGGCGCCATAAGGCCCTGCACAATCGAGCGCGTCGCACAAGGATCCGGCAACTCCGCCAGGGGCGAGAAGAGCATCGAGGAGCAAAGCCCGGTCTCCTCGCGCCTTCTCGACTGCTTCCGCCAGTCGATCATTGATGAAGCTCCGGAAAGGCTCGAGACCGCCGGGCGGGAGCGTGAGCCCGGCGGCCATCGCATGGCCGCCGCCCGCAAGGAGGAGACCGCTTTCCTTTGCGGCAAGGACCGCAGCACCGAGATCGACGCCGGATATCGACCGTCCCGAGCCCTTGCCGATGCCTTCTTCGGTCTCGGCGATGACGAGAGCGGGCCGGGCGAACCTTTCCTTCAATCGACCCGCAACGATGCCGATGACGCCCTGATGCCAGCCAGCGCTCA
>DATMHD010000130.1:0-5266 GCA_035555075.1 Sphingomicrobium sp.
GCAACTGACATGCCGGAAATGCCCGATTTCGAATCGATCATGCAGATGGCGCAGAACGCGCAGAACGAGCTGCAAAAGGCGCAGGACAATCTCGACAGGATCGAAGTCGAGGGTGTCGCCGGCGGCGGGATGGTGAAGATCAGGGCGACGGCGAAGGGCCGTATCCTTTCGGTCGATCTCGACGAGAGCCTGCTCCAGCCGTCCGAAAAGACGATGGTCGAGGACCTGATCGCCGCCGCCATCAACGATGCCCGCTCGAAGGCAGATAGCGCGGCGGCGGATGAAATGCAGAAGATGCAGACCAGTCTTCCGCTTCCGCCCGGGTTCAAGCTCCCGTTCTAAGCGTTTGACGCGCGCCGATTCTGCGGCATGATGTGCCTCCTCAAAATGGGGAGGCGCTGGTGGGTCTGCTCGGCGCAATGCAGGATTTCCCGCTTCGCATCATGCGGGTCCTCGACCATGCCGAACGCGAGCACGGGTCTCAGGAGATCGTCGCTGCGCGCGCCGACGGGACAGTCCATCGCACCAACTGGACGCAGGTTGCTAAAGATTCGAGGCGTCTTGCCCAGGCGCTCGAAAAGCGGGGCGTTCGACGGACCGACCGTGTCGGGACCCTTGCGGCGAACCACGACCGGCACCTCGTCGCCTGGTTCGGGACCGTCGGCATGGGCGGCGTCATCCACACGAACAACCATCGGCTGTTCGACGACCAGCTCGAATATATCGTCAACCACGCGGAGGACCGGGTGCTCCTCTACGACCGGGCCTTTTCTCCGCTGATCGAACGGATGAAGCCCAAGTGGAAGAGCGTCGAGCATTACATCTGCTTCGACGACGAGTTCGACGACATGCTCGCCGCCTGTGACGGTGACTATTCGTGGGCGGAAGGCGACGAGCGCGATCCCTGCGGCCTTTGCTACACAAGCGGAACGACAGGACACCCCAAGGGCGTCCTCTACGAGCACCGATCGACCGTGCTCCATACGATGACCGTCGTCGCCCCCGACGCGTTCGATCTTTCGGCGACATCGGTGATGCTCCCAGTCGTCCCGATGTTCCATGCCGGCAGCTGGTGCCTTCCATATGCGGCGGCAATGTCGGGCATGAAGCTCGTCTGCTGCTCGGACAACAATCCCGAGCGTATCTGCGGGCTCTTCAATTCCGAGGGGGTCACCCATTCGGCAGGGGACCCGACGGTCTGGCTCTCGATGATCGACCATGTCGAGCGCACCGGTGTCTCGCTTGGCAAATTGGAGATGGTGATCTGCGGCGGCTCGTCCGCGCCGCCGGCGACCATCCGCTGGTTCGAGGAACGGGGGATCAGGCTCAATCATCTTTGGGGAATGACGGAGATGTCTCCCGCGGGGACTGTTGGCGCTCCTCCCGCAAACTGGCAATCGATGAGCAAGGAGGACCGCTTCGCCTACATGACCCGTCCGGGGCGCTCTGTTTTTGGAGTGGAGCTTCGGGTTGTCGACGACGAGGGGAATGTCATGCCCCGCGACGGAAAGAGCTCGGGACGGCTCCAGACGCGAGGGCCGGCGGTCGTGAAACGCTATTTCAAGCAGAGCGAGGATTGCGTCGACGACGAAAGCTGGTTCGACACCGGCGATGTTGCGGTCATCCATCCTGACAACAGCCTGCGCCTCACCGACCGCGCCAAGGACGTGATCAAGTCGGGTGGCGAATGGATCAGTTCGATCGAGATCGAGAATGCGGCGGTAGGTTGTCCCGGAGTTGCCGAGGCCGCTGCCATCGGAGTTCCACATCCCAAGTGGGACGAGCGACCCCTCCTGCTGATCGTGCGCGACCCGGGCAGCAAGGTCTGCGAGACGGAAGTGCGCTCCTTCCTCGCCGGCCAGATGGCAAAATGGTGGATGCCGGACGCGATCGAGTTCGTGGAGGAGCTGCCGCACACCGCCACCGGCAAGCTCAGCAAGAAGGACCTTCGCGACCGTTATCGCGACTATCTGCTGCCGACGGCCGTCCAGATGGTCGGCCGCGACTAGAAAAACGGCGCAGGGTCCACTAACTCGCCCGCAATCCTCCAGCATTCATTCGAAGGAACATCGCGACCCCATGGCCGCCCAATATGCATTTGTGATGAAGGACATGACCAAGTCCTTCCCCGGCGCCCAGAAGCCGGTGCTCAGCAACATCAACCTGCAATTCTACCATGGAGCGAAGATCGGGATCGTCGGCCCGAACGGCGCCGGCAAGTCGACGCTGATGAAGATCATGGCCGGCATCGACAGGGATTTCCAGGGCGAGGCGTGGCCGGGCGAGAACGTCACGGTCGGCTATCTACCCCAGGAGCCGCAGCTCGATCCGACCAAGAATGTACTCGAGAACGTGAAGGATGGCGCTCGCGACGTTGCCGACATGGTCGACAGGTTCAATGCGATCTCGGCGGAGATGGGCGATCCCAAGGACGACACCGATTTCGATGCGCTGATGGAGGAAATGGGAGAGCTCCAGGCGAAGATCGACGCGGTCGACGGATGGACGCTCGACAACCAGCTCGAAGTCGCGATGGAGGCCCTTCGGTGCCCGCCGTCCGACTGGCCGGTCGAGAATCTCTCGGGCGGCGAGAAGCGCCGGATCGCTCTTACGAGGCTCCTGATCCAGAAGCCCTCGATCCTCCTTCTCGACGAACCGACCAACCATCTCGACGCCGAGAGTGTCCAGTGGCTCGAGAACCACCTCAAGGAATATCCGGGCGCGGTGCTGATGATCACCCACGACCGCTACTTCCTCGACAATGTCGTGAGCTGGATCCTCGAACTCGATCGCGGGAAATACTTCCCGTACGAAGGGAATTATTCCACCTATCTCGAGAAGAAGGCCAAGCGTCTCGGCCAGGAGGAGCGTGAGGAATCCGGCCGCCAGAAGGCGATCCGTGACGAACTCGAGTGGATCCGGCAGGGCCCCAAGGGACGCCAAACCAAGTCAAAGGCTCGTATTGCGAAGTTCGAGCAGCTGGTCGCGGCCCAGGAAAACCGGACGCCCGGCAAGGCGGAGATCCTGATCCAGGTCCCCGAGAGGCTCGGTGGCAAGGTGATCGAGGCCAAGAACGTCACCAAGGCCTATGGTGACAAGCTGTTGTTCGAGAATCTCTCGTTCACGCTGCCGCCTGGCGGCATTGTTGGGGTGATCGGTCCGAACGGCGCCGGCAAGTCGACCTTGTTCAAGATCATCACCGGGCAGGAGCAGCCCGATTCGGGGACGGTGGACGTCGGTCCGACCGTTCACCTTGGATACGTCGACCAGAGCCGCGACCATCTCGATAATTCGAAGAACGTCTGGGAAGAGATTTCCGCCGGACTCGACTATATGAAGGTCAACGGCCACGCCCAGTCGACGAGGGCCTATGTCGGGGCCTTCAACTTCAAGGGCCAGGACCAGCAGAAGAACGTCGGCAAGCTGTCCGGCGGCGAGCGCAACCGGGTCAACATCGCAAAGATGCTGAAGCGGGGCGGGAACGTCCTGCTGCTCGACGAGCCGACCAACGACCTCGATGTCGAAACCCTGGGCGCGCTCGAGGAGGCAATCGAGAATTTCGCGGGCTGTGCAGTCGTGATCAGCCACGACCGTTTCTTCCTCGACCGTCTCGCGACGCACATCCTCGCCTTCGAGGGCGACAGCCGCGTCGAATGGTTCGAGGGCAATTTCGAGGCCTATGAGGAAGACAAGGTCCGGCGGCTCGGCGAGGAGGCGACGCGTCCCCACCGGATGAGCTACCGCAAGCTCACGAGGTAGGCCTGGTCCGCCGGGAACCGCTTCTGCTTCGTCGGCTCCTTCGCGCGAAGGACCGCATGGACGCGCATTTCAACGAGGAATGGCCAATCCGGCGTCTTGCGGCCGTCAGCGGGGTATCGGAAGCGCATTTCGCCCGCTCCTTCAAGGAGGCGTTCGGGGTTCCGCCACACCGCTATCTCCTGACGCGGCGCATCGAACGGGCGCGGGCGCTGCTTCGCGACACGCAGCTGCCCATCATCGAGATTGCGCTTCAGACTGGCTGGAACAGCCTCGGGACGTTCGGCCGCATCTTTCGCGATATTACGGGCGAAAGCCCGAGCGAACTTCGCGACCGCGAGCAGGCGCGGCTGCACCGTCTGGAAGAGGTGCCGCACTGCTTTGTGAGCGCAGCGCAGCGGCCGGATCTCAAAATAGCAGTTTCGGAGAAGCGAAGGAAAAGCGGAAGCGATAATGGGACCTCATCGAAGCAAACGGAGGTCCCATGTCGCAAGGCGTTGGAGTAGCTGGACTCTACGTCCACGATCAGGATGAAGCCCTGGAATTCTATGTCGGGAAGCTCGGGCTGAAGGTTCACACCGATGCGCGCAACGGCGATTATCGCTGGCTGACCGTCCAGCACCCCGACCAACCCTCGTTCCAGCTGGGGCTGTTCAAGCCCCAGCCACCAACGGTGGATGAAGCGACCGCTGCAGTCCTTGAGGAAGCCGTCGCGAAGGGCGCGATGCCGCCGTTGGTGTTCGTCGTCGATGATTGCCGGGCCGCATTCGAGGAAATGCGCGAGCGCGGCGTCGAGTTCACGCAGGAACCCGTCGAGCGCTATGGAAGCGTAGACGCAAGCTTTCGTGACCCCTCCGGCAATGGCTGGAAGCTGATCGAGGCAAGGCGGTGATGTGCGCCGAGCATTTCCGTGCATCGCCGCTCGCGACGAGGAACGACTTGATGGCGGATGAAGGCTCAAAGGCGGTAGACACGAAGATCGGCTCGCTGTCGGACTGGCGAGGAGCGATGCTTGCCAAGGTCAGACGTCTCATCAAGGAGGCTGATCCTAAGGTCATCGAGGAGGTGAAATGGCGAAAGGCGTCAAATCCGCTGGGGGTTCCCACCTGGTCGCATGACGGCATCATCTGCACCGGAGAAACCTACAAGGACAAGGTGAAGCTGACCTTTGCGAGGGGAGCAGCGCTCAAGGACCCGCACCGGCTCTTCAATTCCAGTCTCGAAGGAGGCGTCCGCCGCGCGATCGACATTTCCGAAGACGCGAAGATCGACGAGAAGGCCTTCAAGGGGCTGATTGCCGACGCAATCGCTCTGAATGTTTCGGGCAAGTCCGGAAAGGATTGATGGATCCCGTCTTCTTCCTCGACGGACATGCGTTCCGTAAATGGCTTGAGGACAATCATGCAAGCGCCGACGAGCTGCTCGTGGGCTTCTGGAAGAAAGGGACGGGCAAGAATTCCATCGACTGGCCGACGGCGCGCGACCAGGCCCTGTGCTTCGGATGGATTGA
>DATMHD010000131.1:0-3452 GCA_035555075.1 Sphingomicrobium sp.
GTGCACACAACCGGCGCCTATGCCGTGTGGGCAGCCACCACCTTCGACTGGATCTTCGATTATCGCTCCGACGACGTCTTCTGGTGCACCGCCGACATCGGCTGGATCACCGGGCACAGCTATGTCGTCTATGGTCCGCTCGCCTCAGGCGCGACGAGCGTCATGTTCGACGGCGTTCCCAATTATCCCGACTTCGGGCGTTTCTGGGAAACGGTCGAGCGCCTCGGAGTGACCCTCTTCTATACCGCGCCCACCGCGATCCGTGCACTGATGCGCGAAGTCGACGAGCCGGTGAAGCGCTACAGCCGCAATTCCCTGCGCCTCCTGGGCACCGTCGGCGAACCGATCAACCCCGAAGCCTGGGAATGGTACTGGCGTGTCGTCGGGGACGAACGCTGCCCGGTCGTCGACACCTGGTGGCAGACCGAGACCGGCGGGATCCTCATCTCGCCCTTCCCTGGCGCAACTGAAATGAAACCTGGAAGCGCAACGAAGCCACTACCGGGCGTGAAACCGCTTCTCGTCGATGCCAATCATCAGGTGCTCGAGGGCGCCGCAAGCGGGAACCTCTGCATCAGCGCCTCCTGGCCAGGACAGATGCGCACCGTCTGGAACGACCACGGGCGCTTCTACGAGACCTATTTCAAGGCCTACCCCGGACTCTATTTCACCGGCGACGGCTGCCGCCGGGACGAGGACGGCTATTACTGGATCACAGGCCGCGTCGACGATGTCATCAACGTCTCTGGACACCGCATCGGAACCGCCGAGGTCGAAAGCTCACTCGTCTCCCATCCCAAGGTCGCCGAAGCCGCGGTGGTCGCCTACCCCCACGAGATCAAGGGCCAGGCCATCTACGCCTTCGTGACCCTCAATGCGGGCGAGGAGGGAAACGAGGAGCTTCGGCGAGAACTCAACCAGGAGGTGAGGAACGACATCGGCGCACTTGCAGCTCCTGAAAAAATCCACTTCACGCCGGCACTTCCAAAAACCCGCTCGGGAAAGATCATGCGGCGGATCCTGCGCAAGATCGCCGAAGGGGAAACCGGCGGGCTCGGCGACATCTCGACACTTGCCGACCCGACCATCGTCGATGCGCTGGTTGCAGGCCGCCAGTGAAGCTTGCCGCCGCCGCACTGCTCGGGGTCGCGACTTGCGCGTCGGCAGTCCCTGAAAAGCCCAAGCTCGACATGACGAGCTTCTTTTCAGGCAAGAGCCACGCCGACAATGTGATCAAAATAGCCTTCCACGGCCCGCACAAGCTCATCGTCGACAGCGTCGGAGGCCGCAACAAGGAAGGCGAGTTCGTCCTCATCGACACGGTGCAGGAGGAAGGAAAGCCGGTGCGCAAGCGAAGCTGGGTGATGCGCCCCGCAGGCAATGATCATTTCACCGGCTATCTCAGCGACGCGACCGGCCCCGTCGATGTCGTCGTCAACGGCGATACGGCAACAATCCGCTACACGATGACGGAAGGGGGATTGAAGGTCATCCAGCAGGTCCAGCTCCAGGGCGACGGCAAGACCTTGTCCAACCACGTCGTTGCAAGGAAGCTCGGGATCACCTTCGCCCATGTCGACGGGACGATCCACAAACTCGACTAGAAGGCCAAGCCCCCGCTTTTAGCTCGACTTCCTGACGAACAGGCCCGCGAACTCGCGAAGCTCGCCTTGAGGGATATCCGAGACAGCAGCGAAGCGAAGCCCGTTCCGGCTCCACTCGATGACCGAAAACCCGTCCTTCACGAACGAGCGTTCCGCCCTATCCCTTGCCGGCCAGACGAACAGGTTCACAGTATGCAGCCTCCGGTGATAGACGATGGCAGCAACGGTTTTCCCATTTATCGAATCGAGCCTGCCGCCAGCAAGCGGAAAGCCGTCGGCCGCGAGCTCGGGGACCGGCGGGGAAAAATCGATCCGGCCATTGAACCAGGGTTTGACGATATGCTGGTTGGTCGTCTGAACATCCGTGAGGTGCCCCGGCTGCAGGGAGCGCACGTGGCTCGAGACGATCTCCTGGTCGATGACGGGTTGTGTGCCATCGGGAACGAAGGCGATGAACGCAAGCGAGGCCGCAAGGGCCCCAGCCAGTCCCGGCGCAAGCCAGCCGGGAAGCCAGTGGCCCCGTCCCTCTTCCCGGCGAAGCTCGGGGTGCGCTCCGATCCTTTTCTCGAGGCCAGGCGGAAGCTCGTGGCGAACGCCCGGGCTGCCAAGGAGGCTCCTTAGCGCATGAAGGCGCTCAAGCTCCTCGCGGCATCCCTCACAGCGCGCGACATGAGCCTCGACCATCGCGACGTTCGCAGCGTCGAGCTCGCCATCGACGAGGCCGCCGATCAGGAGCTCCTGGTCAACGCAGGCCGCCATCACTTCATGCTCCTCGACTGTTCGCCGCCATCCTCGCTCCGCGGCAGCAGCTCCTTTGCAAGGGTCGCGCGCCCCCGCGCGAGCCGCGACATCACGGTCCCTACGGGAACCCCTGTCACTTCGGCGATCTCGGCATAGGAAAGGTCCTCGAGATCGCGAAGGACCACCGCTTCGCGAAAGGGCTCGGGGATGGCCTCGATCGCGCTTCGCAATCGATTGACCTCCGCCTTCCTGAAGACCTCCTCTTCAGGGCTTGGCGAAGGATCCGGGCAATTTTCAAGCTCTGCCGCACCTTCCCTGGTGAGGGAGCTTTCGTGGATGACGAGCGCAACCTTCCCGGCGGCACCCGCCTGTGCGGTGCGGGAGCAGTTCCTGACGATCGCGAACAGCCAGGCTCTGGGGCTTCCTCCCCGAAACTGCGCGAACGCGCGGAAGGCGCGGATCATCGCATCCTGGACCACGTCCTCGCCAAGGACCGGGTCCCGGGTGAGATAGCGCGCAAGATTATACGCACCCGCAAGGTGCGGAAGGATGAGGCGGTTGAAGTCCTCGGCGCTGCGCTCCGCCTTCGATTGCGCGGCCGTTTCTGCCCCGCCGCTTCCAGCGAAGCGCGGCATGAAGCGCGAAGTGGTCTTCACGAGCTTGACGCCAGTCCCATGCCTCACGCCCTGACGATTATCGTTCCCGTCATGTGCGGGTGAAGCGAACAGAAATAGCCGAACTGACCGGCTTTGGCGAAGGTGAAGGAGAAACGCCCGCCCGTGTCGAGCACCTTCGACTTGAACAGGCCGTCCTTTGAAACGACCGTGTGCGGGATATCATCGCCATTGGTCCAGGTGACCGTGGTTCCAGGTTTCACCGTCAGGACCTGGCTCGTGAACGTGAAGTTCCCGATTCCGACCGACGCCTCCTTGGGAAGCGGGGCCGCCCTCGTCACTGCAGCGACGCCGGTGAGAAGAAGCGCGCTCGAAACGAGAGCCCCGGCCTGAAAGGCCAGCATCAAAGTTGCGCGGGTCATGTCTGTTCCTTTTTTCTCGAAGGAGTTGTCGAAGGGCTCAGGCCGAAAGGGTGCCATCGATGAGGGCGATC
>DATMHD010000132.1:0-3071 GCA_035555075.1 Sphingomicrobium sp.
ACAATCATCCCTGGTTTTCGCGCGGCCAGGTCGACGTCGACCGGTTCACCTCGGCGATCCCCGCCGGCTCGAAAGCGCTGACGACGATCGCGGGCCTTTATGATCTGGTTCGCGCATCCATCAGGGGCGTGATGGCACCAGAGGACAGGGAGTTGCTCATTGACGCTGATCGCATCCGCTTGTCGGAAGCGAAGATCACGCATTACCGCAACCTGTTCCTCGATTATTTCAAGGCGATCGCCGCCATTGATCCGCAGCTATCCGCCGCGCTTTCCGCAGACGATCCGGGCGCGTTGATCCCGGCTGGCCGAGCGGCGAACAATCCACGGCTCCTGTTCAGGCCTATTGGCCTCACGATCGTGACCAATTCGCTTACTCGGCTGCGCAAAACAAATTCGCTGCCGGCGACACTGAAACTCGCCAAATCGATCCCCCTGCTGATGACCGCCGCCCCGTTCAGTGATTTGATCTACGATCCCCTTAGGAACAGGATGACGACAACCAACGCCAATCTTGCCGCCCGTCTATTGGCCTACATGCTCGGCGCTCCGGCAGATCAGAGACTTAGGGACGCTTATGTGAAGCACCGGGGCGATCCGAAGGCCCGACTGCCACGGCGCCTTCGGTGAGAGTCCGAGCGTGCATGATCGCTGCCGAACAGCGCGACTAAGGTCAGCGAGGCCGTCTGCCAGGAACTCAAAAGCCGAGGGCTCTCACGAGGTACCGGCTATGCTTTTCATAGGCATCCCGCGCGCGGACGTTCGTCGTCGATCGCTCCGCCATATACGCGCGCTCGCGGGTGAATTCGCTCCGATAGTCTTCCATCCTGGCGCCGAGGCGGTCGCACCAGTCCCCGACTTCCTCGGCGCACTCCGGATCAACTTCAGCCGCAAGCGTCGCATATTGCGCATTCAACCTTGCACTCGGGCTCTCGTGATCCGCGATGCAGGAGGGGCAGGCTACATGATCGAGAAACGGATAATGCCGGTTTCCGCGAAGGATTCCTGCCGTGATCGGGCCGGTGGGTAGAAAGAAGCCGGGCCGGGGTCGCCAGTTCTGCTTCACCCACTCCGGAATGCCTGTCTCACCGTCGAGCGCAGTCACCTCCGCGAATGCTTCGGGCCCGCGCGCAAGATAGCAGTCGTAATGCCATTCCGCGCAGCAGAGCGGATAACCCAAATTGAGATCATCGCCGGCGGCTCCGGGATTGCCGCTCTCATAACGGTCCGCGGCCTCGCCGCTCCCCACCCAGAACACGGGCAAGGTTTCGATCGACCGCTCCTCGAACGCCGCCGCAAGCGCCGGGTCCTTTATCTTCAGCTTGCGATAGCGATGGTGAATGTCCGCGTCTTGGAAACCATGACGAGTGCCAGCCGGAGGAAGGGCTGCCACCTTCTCGAACAACTCTTGGCGATCGTCGTCCTGGACCACCGCCATGAATAAAGGTTTGCCGCCCGCCAACGTGGCGACCAGCTGCAGGCGCTCGGCGAAGTCGCTCTGGATATCGATCGCTTCGTCGAGGTGATCCACGAACAGCGGCTTGATCGACTGGTAAAACGCAACCCGATCGAAACTCATCCTTCCTCCCATTCTTTTGCATAGGCCCGCGCCAACCTAACAGGCATCGGCGACGATCCAATTGCCCGGACTTGTTGCGGCTTCCTTTGCCTGTTCCAGGCTCCCGCAGGATTAGCCCTTGGTCTGGCGCTCGTCTGGCGCGGTACCGCTTGCCGCTGCAACGGCGTGGCCGTGCTCCACTTCGTTCCGCCCCTTCGGGTGCAGCGCGCGTTCCCCGCGCCCTCCTTGCCGCGCCAGCGGGCTTCTCCCGCGGCCCAGCACTCGCGGCTGGCTTCGAACAGGAGTGTCAGAAATGCGCTGCATCATCGAACTCATCGGCAGGCTTTCAAGCGATCCGATGATCAGGCCCAGTCATGGCGGCGATCGCCATGCGTTCCTAAAGATCGAGACCATCGAGCGCTGGCAGGATCGCACGAGCGGCGCGCAGCGGACGCGTTCGACGTGGCACGACGTCAAGGTCGCCAAGTCCGGCATCGTCAAGGCGATCGAACGCCAGCTGAAGCAAGGCGATCTCGTCTTTGTCGCCGGGACCCTGCGCTACAGCGAGTGGACCGATGCAAGCGAGGTCAAGCGCAAGACGGCCGAGATCCTCGTCAAGGCGGCTGAGCACCAGCTCATCTTCCTCTAGGATGCTTGCTCGCTCAGCGGTTTTTGGGGTCGGGAGCGGCGAACACATAGCTTCGCCAGCGATGCTCCCGCCCCAAACTGTCGGGAACTTCGGCAAAGCCCAGCAGGCTGAGCCCAGCCAGCGTCGCAGCTCCGCGCACCTCGTCGTCACTATGGCGATGGAGGCCGGACCCCGCTTCGCTGGCACTCGGATCGCGCAGCGTCACCGCAAGCACGCCATAAGGAAGCAGAAGCCTGGCCATCGCAGCCAGCGACGGCGCAAGATCGCGCGGCTTGAGGCTCATCAGGACTGCCGAGCAGAGAATGAAGGCGAAGCGATCGTCACGCTCGGTGAGGATCGCGAGCCTTGGCAGCTTATCTGCCAGCCAGCGCGCGTGCGGCGCGAGCAGCTTTCCGGCCTTTCTCAATTCGCTGGCCGGCTCGACGGCGGTCACTTCGAACCCGAGTGCGGAGAGCGCGGCGGCATCGCGCCCCGACCCGGCCCCTACGTCGAGGACCCGGGCCGGCAATGCGGGAAGATAGGGCAATGCTGCGGCATGGACTTGCTCGAACAAAACCGAGCCATAAGCCGGGATCAGCGCGGCCGCCCGGCGATTGTAGAAACTGACCGCAACCCCGCTAACCATGGCGCCGGTGATCTGCCTTCTGAGCCGGATCGCTTTGCCGTTTCGCGGGCGTGACCGCGGGTGTTGCCGCCTGGGCGCCTGACTGCGGAACAGCGGGACCCTGGACGGCGACGGGCTTGGGCGCCGCCTTGGCGAACCAGGCCACGGGATCTCGGCTGGCAGTCCACGATCCGCCGGCGACAAGCAGCAGCAACAGGCTCATCATGCCGACGGTGAAGAAGTTAAGGCCCGGGCTGTCGC
>DATMHD010000133.1:0-2223 GCA_035555075.1 Sphingomicrobium sp.
AACGGTCATCGACAAGATGTCGCTGCGCAAGGCGGAGATGACGGATATGCGCCCGTCCGGCGGCGGCAAGACGCGCCTGACCTTCTCGGCGCCCTCGCGCGGCCTCATTGGCTACCATGGCGAGTTCCTGTCCGACACGCGCGGAACAGGCATCATGAACCGACTGTTCGAGAAATACGGACCCTACAAAGGTGCGATCGCTGGGCGGCAGAACGGCGTGCTGATCTCGATGGAACAGGGGCCGGCCGTCGCCTACGCACTGAATGCGCTCGAGGAGCGGGGAATCCTGTTCGTTTCGCCGGGCGAGATGCTCTATGAGGGCATGGTCATTGGCGAAAATGCCAAGCCGCAGGACCTTGAGGTCAATCCCTTGAAGTCAAAGCAGCTCACGAACTTCCGGGCTTCCGGGAAGGATGAGGGGATCCGCCTGACGCCTCCGCGCCGGATGAGCCTTGAACAGGCGATCGCCTATATCCAGGACGATGAGCTGGTGGAGGTGACTCCAAAGGCGATCCGCATTCGCAAGCGCTACCTCGACCCGCACGAGCGCAAGCGCGAAGCACGGAAGCTCGAAGCGGCCTGACGCCGCTCCTTGGGCTCAAGCTCCGTCGTTCGATCCCGTCAAAGGACCCTTGGGGGGCGTGCCGCCGCCAGAATGCCGCCGGTCGGCGCTGGCGTCTGGACGACGTTCGGCGGTCGCAGCGAGGGGGCGAGGATCAGCCCTCTGCCATCTTGAGGATCATTTCCCATTCTTCGTCGCGGACCGGTGCGACGGACAGGCGGGACTGACGGATCAGCTCCATTTTGGCGAGCTTAGGCTCTGCCTTGATCTTTGCCAGCGTCACTGGACTCTCGAGCGCGCGGACAGGCTCGATGCGAACGGACACCCAGCTTGCGTCCTTGGTATCGGGCTTCGCTTCCCGAGTGATGCGCATGATCCCCACCACCGCTTTGTCGGACATGCTGTGGTAGAAAAAGGCTTCGTCACCACTCTTCATTGCCTTGAGGTGGAGACGGGCCGCATTGTTGCGGACCCCGTCCCATTCGGTGCCGCCATCACGCACGAGATCTGACCAGCTGTAGCTTTCGGGCTCGGATTTCATCAGCCAATGCGCCACGCCTTTTGTCTCCTTTCGGGACCGGAATTGTTAGCCTGCCGGTGAACCGAATTAAACCATCGATAAACGGTTTTTTGCACCTGTGGAAAACTCGAGAAAACTGAACAATCTGAAAGAGTTCCAGATTCCGTCGTGCGAGTCGCACAACTCACCGACAGGCCCTTGGCTCCTCCCGTTTGTTCACATAACTGGGGTTTAGCAAATGAGAGCGGTGAGCCGAAGGCATCTGACAAGCCGGGGCTCCAGGCAAGACGGGCGATCCCCTTGGAGACGGAAGTGCTCTTCAATTGAGCCCCTCCTTCGGGATCGCCCGCCAACACAAGGGCAAAACAGCAGTGGTGAAGCTTCTCGGCGGGCGCGGTGCGTCCGCGGTCATGGGCCTTTTCATGCTAGGTCTCGCCTCGAGCGCGACCGCACAGGACATGAGCGCGCTCGGCAACGTGCAGACGGCTGTGAAGGCCAGCGAGAAGGCGGGTTCGACTGCCGCCGTCGGCGCGTATCTCAACCCGACACCCGCAGTTGCATCGACGACCGCGATCGCCAGCGTGAACGGAACGGTGGCCCAGGCGCAGCCGGCCCAGTCCGTGACCGTCCGGCTTGCACCGTCGATCGCGACCGAAGCAGCGTGGCTCTACAAGGCCGGCTGGCCGCTCTACGCGCTCGTCGACAAATATGCCTCGAGCGCTCCGCTCGACGAGCAGATGAATTGTCTTGCAACTGCCGTTTACTTCGAGGCGCGCGGAGAGACGGTCGACGGACAGCTCGCAGTTGCCCGCGTCGTCATGAACCGGGCCGCCTCCGGGCGCTACCCGCCGGACTGGTGCAGCGTCGTCAAGCAGCCCGCGCAATTCTCGTTCGTGCGCCACGGCGAGTTCCCGTACGTTGACGCAAACTGCCAGGCATGGCGCCGCGCCGAGGCCGTCGCAGAGCTCGCGGTCGCGAACATCATTCCAAGCGTCAGCACCGACGTTCTCTGGTACCATGCCGATTATGTTGCCCCTTCCTGGCGGCGCGGACTTCAGGAAGTGCAGCAGATCGGAGCCCACATCTTCTATCGCGCGTAACGCTTTTTCCCCTTTTTGAAGACCTCGGAGGCGCTCCGGAC
>DATMHD010000134.1:0-3745 GCA_035555075.1 Sphingomicrobium sp.
AAGCCGGGGCCGGCGCCCGGCTGCGGCCCGGCTCCGCTCGAATAGACTCCGAAACCCGCGCCGAAGGGCATCTTGGGGTTGCCCTACTCGTCGATCTCTCCCCGATCATAACGGGCCCGCTTGTCCTTGTCCGACAGGAGATCGTAGGCGTGGGTCACCTCCGAAAACCTCTTGGCGGCGTTGGGATTGTCCTTGTTCCGGTCGGGATGAAGCTGTTTTGCGAGGCTGCGATAGGCCTTCTTGATCTCGGCCTCGCTGGCGCCGCGCTTCAGGCCCAAACGCTGATAGAGGTCGAGTGCCATTGTCCTCCCATGCCGTAACAGTCCCTGCCTGACCAGATGGGTTGCGGTGCCGGCAAGGCCAAGCCTAATGCCTCCAAAAGATGGCCGATCCCTGCGCCCTGTTCGACAAATGGTTTGCCGAGGCGCGGGCGGCCGAGGTCAACGACCCCGAGGCGATGGCACTTGCAACCGCAGATGCAAAAGGTCACCCCAGCGTCCGCATGGTGCTTCTGAAAGGCCATGGCCCCGAAGGCTTTGTTTTCTATACCAACGAGGAAAGCGCCAAAGGCGGGCAGCTTGCCCACAACCCGCGAGCTGCTTTGCTATTCCACTGGAAGAGCCTTCGTCGCCAGGTCCGCATCGAAGGGACCGTCGCTCGCGTGGCTGACGCCGAAGCCGATGCCTATTTTGCAAGCCGTGGGCGGGATTCGCAGCTCGGCGCCTGGGCATCCGACCAGTCGCGCCCGCTCGACAGCAGGTCCACATTCGAGAAAAGGTTCGAAGACACAGCGGCCCGCTACAAGGGCATGAGCGTGCCCCGCCCGCCGCATTGGGGCGGCTATCGCGTCATCCCCGAACGGATCGAGTTCTGGACCGACCGGGCGCACCGCCTCCATGAGCGGCTGATCTTCCTGCGAGAGGGGGATCACTGGTCAGAAGGTCTGCTGTACCCGTGACGACTGCAAAGACCGTCGCCGCCCATTCGACGCTTTCAACGCGTGCGGCGCTTGCAAGCGTCGCTCTCGCGTTGGTGCTCCTCGTCGCCAAAGGCTGGGCTGCCTACCTCACCCATTCGACGGCGATGCTGGGTTCACTGGCCGATACAGCCCTCGACGTCATTGCGAGCCTTACGACCCTCATGGGAGTGCGGATCGCTGCCCAACCTGCCGATCTCGACCATCGCTTCGGCCATGGGAAAGCCGAGGCGCTCGTCGCCCTTGCCCAGGTCGCACTCATCACCGTTTCCGCGATCGGGATCATGTGGCGGGCAAGCGAACGACTAGTCGCCGGCGCACAGACGGAAGCCATGGGAGCCGGCATCGCCGTCTCCGTCCTCGCAATCGCGCTGACCTTGTGGCTGCTGTGGTACCAGCGCCGGATCATCCATCGCACCGGGTCGGTCGCGATCAAGGCCGACAATGTCCACTACAAGTCGGATCTCATGCTGAACGGCGCAGTCATTCTCGCGCTCCTGCTCGATCAGGCGCTGCATCTTGCGGGCGCCGACGCTACCTTCGGGATCGGCATCGCCCTGTGGCTCTTGTGGGGCGGCTACAGGGCCTCGAGGGAAGCCGTGAACCAGCTCATGGACCGCGAGTGGCCTGAAGAGGAGCGGCAGGAGTTCCTCGACGCTGCCGCTCGCTTCGATGAGCTTCGAGGGTTACACGACCTTCGCACGCGCAAGAGCGGCACTCTTCGCTTCGTCCAGTTCCACGTGTGGGTGCCGGCGGACTGGACCGTTCAGGAGGCACACGATCGCCTCGACCAAGCGGAGGAAGAATTGCAGCAGCTTTTCCCGGATACCGAGATCCTGATCCACGTAGACCCTGAAGGCCAGGTCGACCGGGAAACCCTCCTGCCCCAGGAAATCACGGAGCAAGCGTCTTGACGACCACCCCCTTCTTCCAGGTCGACGCCTTCGCCGAGCGGCCGCTGACCGGAAATCCCGCCGCGGTGATGCCGCTAGAGCGCTGGCTGGACGAGACTCTGATGCAGGCGATCGCTGCCGAGAATAACCTCAGCGAGACCGCCTTTACGGTACCTAGCGAGAGGAGCGACGCCGACTTTGACCTCCGCTGGTTCACGCCGCTGGCTGAGGTTGAGCTCTGCGGGCACGCGACGCTTGCGGCCGGACATATTCTCATGACCGGACAGTCGGTCAGATTTTCGACGAAGTCCGGTGTCCTCATCGTCAGCCGCCGCGAGGATCTGCTCGAGCTCGACATGCGCGCTGCAAGGCTGACCGAAGTCAGGGAGCCCGAGCTCTGCGCTTCCCTCGGGATCCCCGACAGCCCGGTCTGGCTCGCCGACGGCTACAATGACGCGGCCATCATCGAACTTTCCGACGAGGCCCGGGTCCGGGACTGCAAGCCGGACTTCAAGAGGCTTGGAAACATCCGCAGGATGCCGGTCGTCACTGCTCGCGGCGATCACCAGGACATCGCGAGCCGTGTTTTCGTGCCTTACCTTGGCATCGACGAGGATCCGGTCACCGGCTCCGCACACGCCGCGCTTGTCCCTTACTGGACAGAACGCCTTGGCCGCAGTGACTTCACCGCGCTCCAGGCGAGCGCGAGGAGCGGTGTCCTTCACTGCCGGGCCGAGGGGGACCGGGCGATACTCGGCGGTCACTGTCACACCGTCATCGTCGGCCAGTTCCAGCTGTGAGCTTCATTGCCCTCCTGGCGCTCGCAGCAGCAGCGAACCCGCAAACCGAGAAGGCCGCGATCCTCTCGACGATCTCGAACATGGAAGCGGCATGGAACCGGGGCGACTTTCGAGGCTACATGGCGGGCTTCAAGAACCCCGACGTGATCTTCGTTTCCGGCGGCAGGTTCCAGGATGGATGGCAGGGAACGCTCGACCATTATGTTCGGGACTATGGCGGCTCGCCCGAACGGCGCGGACATCTCCACTTCTACAATATGAAGGTGGAGATGCTTGCCGCTGACGCAGCGATGCTCATCGGCCAATATCGTCTCGAACGCGGTGCGCGCGTCACCGAAGGCGTCAATACTCGGCTCTTCAAGAAGGTCCACGGACGCTGGTTCATCACCATGAACCACGTCTCCGCCTACGATCCCGCCCCTAGTTCGAGCGTTCCAGAAGCTCGCTGAGGTCCTGTTTCCAGAACTTCGCCCAGGTGTGGGTCCCATGCCCGTGAGTCTCGGCCGTCTCAGGGATCAGTTTGAACCTGGCCGTAGCCATGCGTTTCAGTGCGTCTGCCGGAACCGGAAGGTTGCGGGGATTGATGAAGTCGTCGGCTGAATTGATCCACGTGAGCGGCGCCTTGATGCGCTCGAGCATTGGCCAGGGATTGTAATTTCGTGACGAGTCGAGCTGATAGATGAGGTCGTTCGCGTCGAGCGACTTGATTGCATTCGCGACCCGCTGCTCCGCATAGGCCCCTGCGCTGACGCGCGTCGGATATTGCGCCTGGTCAAGAAGCGGCGCCGAACCTGCGACGAACAGGAGGTTCTCGGCGGCGCGGAGTCCCGTGAGCGGCTCGACCGAATAGTTCCCGTTCTGCCAGGCCGGGTCGGCCTCGATGCCGTTGATTGCGAGCTGCCGCCACATCCTGTTGAGGCCCGCGATTTCGATGGGCTGGCAGGCAAGAGGCATCAACGCGCTTGCGAAGTCCGGAAAGGTCTCGCCCCAGACGAAACTGTGCATGCAACCCATCGAGGTGCCCATGATGAGGCGCAGGTGCGTGATGCCAAGGCCTTCGGTCAGCATTCGGTGCT
>DATMHD010000135.1:0-5804 GCA_035555075.1 Sphingomicrobium sp.
CGTCGCCACTGCGATGCAGTTGCTAAAGTTGCCCGACGGCACGGTTCGCGTACTCGTTGAGGGCGTGAAGCGCGCGCGGCTCGTCAGTCTGGTTGCGCAGGACGGTTTCACGGCCGCCGAGATCGAGGAAGTCGAGGAAGAGGGAAGTGCGGGCCCCGAAGCGCAGGCGCTGATGCGCTCGGTGAGCGACCAGTTCGAGAATTATGCGAAGCTGAACAAGCGGCTTCCGCCGGAAACCGGCATCCAGCTTGGTGAGATTGAAGACCCGTCGGCGATGGCGGATGCGGTCGCGTCCAATCTGTAGATCAAGGTTGCCGACAAGCAGGCGCTGCTTGGCGAGCTGAATCCGGCGCGGCGCCTCGAGATGGTGTTCGCCTTCATGGAGGGCGAGCTTGGCGTCCTTCAGGTCGAGAAGAAGATCCGCAGCCGCGTGAAGCGGCAGATGGAGAAGACGCAGCGCGAATATTACCTAAATGAGCAATTGAAGGCGATCCAGCGCGAGCTCGGCAATGAAGGCGAGGAAGGCGGCGACGAGCTGCAGGAGCTCGCCGAGAAGATCCGCAAGACCCGTCTCAGCAAGGAAGCGCGGACCCGGGCCAATGCCGAGTTGAAGAAACTCCGCGCCATGGCACCGATGTCTGCCGAGGCGACCGTCGCACGCAACTATCTCGACGTGCTGCTCGGGTTGCCGTGGGGCAAGAAGTCGAAACTCAAGAAGGATATCGCCGAAGCGCAGAACGTCCTCGACGAGGACCATTACGGGCTTGAGAAGGTCAAGGACCGGATCGTCGAATATCTCGCGGTCCAGGCCCGCACCAACAAGCTGAAGGGGCCGATCCTTTGCCTCGTCGGGCCTCCCGGCGTCGGCAAGACTTCGCTCGGCCGTTCGATTGCGCGGGCCACGGGACGCGAATTTGTTCGCCAATCTTTAGGCGGCGTGCGCGACGAGGCCGAAATTCGAGGCCACCGTCGGACTTACATCGGCTCGCTGCCAGGCAAAATCGTGTCGAACATCAAGAAAGCCGGGACCTCAAACCCGCTGTTCCTGCTCGATGAGATCGACAAGCTCGGCCAGGATTTCCGTGGCGATCCCAGCTCTGCGCTGTTGGAGGTGCTCGACCCCGAACAGAACAGCAAGTTTCAGGATCACTATCTCGAACTCGACTACGACCTGTCTGACGTAATGTTCGTAACTACCGCGAACTCGCTCGACATGCCGCAGCCACTGCTCGACCGCATGGAGATCATCCGTCTCGAGGGTTACACCGAGGACGAAAAGGTGGAGATTGCCAAGCGTCACCTGATCCCGAAGCAGATCGAGGCGCACGGCCTAAAGGATGGTGAGCTGGTTTTCACCGACGAGGCGCTGCGCCTCATAATGCGCCACTACACGCGCGAAGCCGGGGTGCGAACGCTTGAGCGTGAACTGGCGAAGGTCGCCCGCAAGTCGCTTCGCCAGATCCTCGAGAACAAGACCGAAGAGGTCGTGCTCACGCCCGACAATCTTGGCGAGTTCCTCGGTGTTCGGAAGTTCCGTTACGGCATTGGCGAGGAAGAGGACCAGATTGGGGCCGTAACCGGCTTGGCCTGGACCGAGGTCGGCGGCGAATTGCTGACGATCGAGGCGGTTACTGTTCCGGGCAAGGGCCAGATTCGGACGACCGGCAAGCTCGGCGAGGTGATGCAGGAGTCGATCCAGGCAGCGATGAGCTTCGTAAAGGCGCGCGCCCCCGCTTATGGCGTCAAGCCGTCAATCTTCGCGCGCAAGGACATCCACGTCCACTTGCCGGAAGGTGCCGTGCCGAAGGACGGCCCGTCTGCCGGTATCGGCATGGTGACCGCGATGATTTCGACGTTGACGGGCATCGCGGTGCGCCGCGATATCGCTATGACCGGCGAGGTAACCCTTCGTGGCCGCGTGTTGCCGATTGGGGGCCTGAAGGAGAAGCTGCTCGCGGCCCTGCGCGGCGGAATCACAACCGTGCTCATTCCGCGCGAGAACGAGAAGGACCTCGATGAGCTGCCTGCCACGGTTAAAGAAGCGCTGGAGATCGTACCGGTCGATCATGTCGACGAAGTGCTGGCCCGCGCCCTTGCCGAACCGGTCCAGGCGATCGAGTGGACCGAGGACGATGAACATGCGGCCGAGCCGCCCGTCCATCCGTCGACGTCCGAAACCGGTACAACGGTTCGTCACTAGAGCCACTGGACACACGCGCGTAGTCTTGCCTTAAAGGTGACGCTCCGCGCGTGCGAGTCTGGCCGCCGGTGAGGGAGAGCTTGGGGCATGAACAAGCAGGAACTGATCGGTCATGTGGCTGATCGCTCGGGGCTTAGCCGTAATGACGCGATGCGCGCCGTAGAAACGATGCTCGAGGTGATTACCTCAACGCTCAAGCGCGGCGACGAAGTGCGTCTCGTGGGATTTGGCAACTTCTCGGTGACGCGCCGCAAGGCGTCCACCGGCCGCAATCCGCGTACCGGCGAACCGATGCAGATCAAGGCGAGCTCCCAGCCGAAGTTCCGGCCAGGCAAAGTCCTGAAAGACGCGGTTCAGTAACTGGACACCGCCGAAGCCGGCACTATATCCGCCACTTCCTGCGAGGGCATGGGCGCGTAGCTCAGCGGTAGAGCACACCCTTCACACGGGTGGGGTCACAGGTTCAATCCCTGTCGCGCCCACCATGCAATCGCGGATTTCCTATTCGAGATAGGCGGGCTGGAAGCTCGCGACGCGGCGCATTTCCGCCCAGTCTGCAAACTCGATGTCGCGCCCCTTGCGCTTGATCAGGCCCTGGCGCTCCATGTCGGCGAGCACGCGATTGACGTTGACCGACGTCTGGCCGGTGATGTCGGCGATTTGCTGCTGCGTAAACGGGTTCAGCATGTGCCCGTTGGCGATATGCATTCGTACGGCGGTTTCGCACAGCAGATGGGCGACGCGCGCCATTGAATCCCGCCGCCCACAATTGACCAACCATTCGTAGCCGATCGCTTCGTTGCGCTGAACCAGACGCCAGAAGAAGCGCTGCATTTCGGGATGCGCGTCTACAATCGGATCGAAGTCCTTTGCCTTGCCGACCATGACCTCGCTGCGAACGATCGCCTGGATGCCGTACTGTGCCGCACCATCGCGGGGGAGAATGCCCTCGCCCGGGAAGCGTAGGGCCACGATCTGCCGGCGCCCGGAGGCATCGGACTTGAATTTCGAGAGGATCCCAGAACGGACGAACATCACTTCGTCCCGCTGCGCGCCGGGTTCACGGAAGGGGCGGCGTGGAACCACCTGGACGACACGGTGGGGCATCTTGTCGAGGATATCGGCAAGCTCAGATGCCAGTCCCGCCGCTACCAGTGTCTCCCGCAAAGACACGGTTTCAGTGGGCGATTTTGCGCGACGACTCGCCATCGCTTCTCCCCGGTCCGGGACGATGCGCCTGCGTAACGTCACAAGCAAGAATTACCTCACTTGCGGCACTGAAGTTAGTTATCGAAAGAGGGACGTAATTTCCGCCACCAACTCTGTTAGTTTTTCCGGAGCGGGCGCCACGGTAGTACCGAGCGATGGCGGACCCGGCCAGCCGGCGTCGGGGAACGCCATTCCTCCAAAGTTCCGCGGTTCGGAGTAACGCGGAATGACGTGAAAATGGACGTTGGGATCGATCATCATCAGCATCAGATAGTTGATCCGCTCATATTCGACGAAACGACGTAGCGCCGTTTCGATCGCTTCGACCGCCAACCCCTGTTCGGCGAACGCTGCGGACGGCAACGCACCATACGCCGTCGCATCGCTCTTCGCCGCGAGAACCAGGCTTCCGAGCGTCACCTGCGCGGGCCGCAGCAGCACCAGCCAATTGTCATATTCCTTGATCAGCGTCGCCGGGTAGCCGAACTTCTCGATCGTCGGGTTCATGCGCGCTCCGCTCGCTTGCGTTCCATACCGTCCAACCCTAAGTGGCGCCGGCGCTTAAGGAAACCGCGGGAAGGGCGGATTCCGCGGCGTTCTATGGCGATCGTAGCTCAGCTGGTTAGAGCATCGGTTTGTGGTACCGAGGGTCGCGGGTTCAAGTCCCGTCGATCGCCCCATCATTCCTCAGTGAGCGGACGAAAAGCGAGAGATGACGACGCCCTGGAGCCTGCCTGACTTCGACAATCACGAAGAAGTCCAGTTCATCACTAACGAGAAATGCGGGCTGAAGGCGATTATTGCCGTTCACTCGACGCACCTCGGCCCGGCCGCGGGCGGCGCGCGCTTCTGGAACTACGCGAAGGACGAGGAAGCGCTGGTCGACGCGCTGAGGCTCTCGCGCGGGATGAGCTACAAGAATGCGATGGCGGGGCTGCCCCTGGGGGGCGGCAAATCTGTTATTCTGGCCGACAAGGATCGCTCCAAGTCTCCGCAAATGCTGCATGCATTCGGCAAGGCCGTGGATGGCCTGTGCGGACGCTACGTCACTGCGGAAGACGTCGGCATCAATGTTTCCGACATGATCGAGGTCGCGCGCTCGACTAAGTTCGTCGCGGGCCTGCCGAACAGTGCTGGCGACGTTGGAGGCGATCCGGGTCCGCATACGTCGCTAGGCGTGTTCCTCGGCATCAAGGCCGCGGTCAAATGGGCGCTCGGCAAGGACAGCCTCAGCGGCCTGCACATCGCGATGCAGGGTGCGGGCAGCGTCGCCACTGGCGTCGCGCTCCATGCTTGTGCCGAAGGCGCCAGGCTCACAATCGCCGATGTCGACCAGGCCAAGGCCCAGAAGCTGGCAGACGCGACCGGCGGCAAGGTTGTCTCGACCGACGAAATCCTTGGCCTCGAAGCCGACGTGGTCAGCCCGAATGCGCTGGGTGCGATCCTCACCGAGGAAAGCATCGCCGCGCTGAAGTCGCCGATCGTGGCCGGTGGCGCGAACAACCAGCTGGCGACGCCGGAAGACGGCAAGCGCCTTCACGCGCGCAATGTCCTTTACGCGCCAGATTACGTCATCAACGCGGGTGGCATCATCAACGTCTGCACAGAATTCCTCGGTGATGGCGACCTGAGCCTCGTCCGGCGCCGGATCGAAGGCATTCCGAGGCGCCTCGAGCAAATCTGGTCCGAAGGCGCCGAAACCGGGCGCGATCCCGCCGCGGTTGCGGACGCGATGGCGCAGCGCCTGATCGGAAGGGCATAAGAGCGCGCGATCATGCACGCGCTTGCCAACCCGACCCGGTTCCTGCGTTTCGCACGCCCAGCGACGACGTGGCTGCTTCTGATCGGCCTTGCGCTTGCAGCGGTGGGCGTGTTCGCCGGACTCGCGCTGACGCCGCCTGACTATCTGCAGGGCGAGACCGTCCGCATCCTCTACATTCACGTGCCGTCGGCCTGGCTCGGCATGGCGGGATGGATGGGCATTGCCGGTGCTTCGGTGAGCCAGCTCGTCTGGCGACATCCGCTTGCGGCTGTTGCTGGACGAGCGGTGGCGCCCGCTGGTGCGACATTCGCCGCAATGTGCCTCCTCACAGGATCGATCTGGGGCCGTCCTACCTGGGGCACCTGGTGGGAATGGGACGGTCGGCTGACGTCGATGCTCGTCCTCTTCTTCCTGTACCTCGGTTATATCGCGCTCGCTTCGTCAGAGCGGGAGCGGGGCGGGGAAGGGCGCATCGCCGCGATTTATGGCCTTGTCGGCGCGATCAACCTTCCGATCATCCATTATTCGGTACTGTGGTGGCGCACGCTCCATCAGGGATCGAGCATCGGCGTGACCGGCTCAAGCATCGACAACTCGCTGTTGTGGCCGCTGCCACTGACGATGGTCGGCTTC
>DATMHD010000136.1:0-3314 GCA_035555075.1 Sphingomicrobium sp.
CTCATGGCCCAGGTACGAGGTGATAATGGTCGCGACTGACGATCTCATTCGATCGCTTGCAGCGGATGCAAGGCCGGTCCGGCCCGGTGCGGCGCAAATGCGCCTTTTCGGCGGGCTGGCGGCCGGAGCGCTGGTCGCGCTGCTCGCGCTGACTTTGCTGCTGCGTACGCCGCTCTCCGCGGTCGTGTACACGGGCGTGCCCGCGTTCACGATGAAGCTCGCTTATGCGGCGGCCATGGCGGCTGCGACCGGGCTTCTGCTGTTCGCTTCCGGCCGGCCTGGGCAGCGCATCGGCTATCGCCTGCTGTGGCTGATCCTCCCGCCTGCCCTGGTTGGCGCCAATGCCATCATGGAACTGACGATGAAGGCGCCCCAGTTCCGTGAGGCGGCGTTGCTGGGCACGACCTGGCAGACGTGCATCGCGGCGATCGCTGGCCTCTCGCTTCCGGTCCTCGCCGGCGTCGTCTGGGCGTTCAAGCGGCTCGCGCCGACCAACCTCACGCTTGCGGGCCTGCTTGCCGGCCTCGCTTCCGGTTCCGCGGCCGCGGTGGTCTATGCCTTGTTCTGCCCGGAGACGACCGCGGCGTTCCTCGCGACCTGGTACACGCTCGGGATTGGCGCGGCGGGGCTGATTGGCCTCATTGCTGGACCCCGACTGCTGCGGTGGTAGAGCCAGGACCCCACGGCTTTTCGTGGCAAGGGGGTAGAGTAGCCCGATTTCAAACCTATCAGCGGATCGCCCGCTTCTATGATCTTATCGACCTGCCGTTCGAGTACAGCCGCTACCGCCGGTTGAGGCCGCTGCTCTTTGAGGGTCTAAATGGCCGCCTTCTCGACGCTGGCGTTGGTACCGGTCGCAACATGCCCTTCTACCCTCCAGGCTCCGAAGTGATCGGTGTCGATATCAGTCCGGCCATGCTGCTCCGGGCCAGGCGGCGGCGCGGCCAGTCGCGGGCGGAGGTTCAGCTCAGGCAGATGGATGTCACGAACCTCGACTTTCCGGACGCGACCTTCGACGCAATCGTCGCATCCTTTCTCTTCTGTACACTCCCCGAAGAGGATCAGCTTCCTGCGCTCAAGGAGGTCGCCCGGGTCCTAAAGCCAGGCGGAATCCTGCGGCTTCTCGATTACACCCGTCCCAGCCGCGGCCTTCGCCTGCTGCTCACGAGGCTTTGGGAGCCGTGGGCGAAATGGGCGTTTGGCGCGAGCTTCGATCGTCACCCCGAGAAATATTTCGAAGAGGCCGGGCTGAAGATGGCCAGGAAGACGTTTGTTGTCGATGACCTGATCGCGCTCGTCGAGACGCGCCGTCAGCGAAGGGGCGTGCCGACAGGCACAGGTTGCGCCATTCAACTTGAAGCGAGAAACGGACATGCAATCTCGACGCTTCGACTTCCAGGGTGAGGGCGGTCACGCCCTCGCAGGAACGCTGGATCTCCCCAACGGACCCGTTCGCGGCTGCGCCCTGTTCGCCCATTGTTTCACCTGCACGAAGAGCTCGCTTGCCGCATCCCGGGTATCACGCGCTCTCGCGAGCCTTGGGTTTGCCACCCTCCGCTTCGATTTCACCGGCCTTGGACAGAGTGGTGGCGATTTTGCGGATAGCAGCTTCAGCGGCAGCATCGCCGATATCTGCGCGGCGGCCGATGCGATGCGAGTGGCTGGTGCTCCCGTCTCGCTCCTTGTTGGGCACAGCCTGGGCGGAGCCGCCGTCCTCGCCGCTGCCGGAAATATTTCCGAGGTCGCCGCGGTAGCGACGATCGGAGCTCCAGCCGACGTTGCCCACGTCCAGCGTCTGTTTTCGGACGTCGATGAGCTGATGCAGCGTGGGGAAGCCGAGGTCAGGATCGGGGGGCGTCCGTTCCGGATCCGCCGCACCTTCATCGACGATCTTGCAAGCCACGATCAGCGATTGCGCATCGCTTCGCTTCACAAGCCGCTCCTGATTCTCCATGCTCCCCGCGACGAAGTGGTGGGCATCGAAAACGCCTCCGAGATCTTTCTAGCCGCACGGCATCCAAAAAGCTTTCTTTCACTGGACGACGCCGATCATCTGCTGACGCGGCCCAAGGACGCCGAGTTCGTCGCGAGCATCATCGCGACCTGGGCCAGCCGCTATTTGCCGAATGTCTCGGCGCCGCGGACACGAGAGCAATCCGGCGTGGTCACCGTCGTCGATACGGGCAAGGGCGATTTCCAAGTCGAAATCATCGCTGGCGGAGTGCGTTTCCTCGCCGACGAGCCGCCGGAAGTCGGCGGCCTTGGTTCCGGTCCCACGCCTTATGATCTTGTCGCGGCCGGCCTTGGCGCATGCACCGTCATGACCCTCCGGCTCTACGCGCGTAGGAAGAACCTTCCTCTGGATCGGGTCACGGTGAGCGTTGGCCATAGCCGGCGGGCCAGTCACCAGCCCGCTGACCTGTTCACCCGCCGTCTTCAGATCGAGGGAGCGCTGACTGAAGACCAGCACCGAAGGCTGATCGAAATCGCCGAGCGCTGCCCCGTGCATCGGACACTTGAATCGGGAGCGGCGATCGAAACCGCCGAGGGCGCGCTTGATGAGAAGCTGGTCGAGAAGCCCGGATCAAACGTTCCTGAAAGAGAGCGGGCCTCCGCGGCTGAATGAGGGATCGAGTGCGTCACTCAGGTCATGCCGGCGCAACGGGAATGGACGACACGGCCATCCTTGCGATGACGAGAAGTGCTACCGCGCTGAACCGCATATCCGGCGAGAAACACAAGAAGCAGAATGAGTTCCGCCATCGTGTCACTCTAGCACCGCGATGGACCTTGGCTAACGCATTGCGCAGTAACGATGAACGCCTCGAAGGCTCGTGTGTAACCGGCGGTGAGTGTTAGCCGAATTCAGATTGGTCGCCGCTGCAGAGGCGACAGGCTGCGCCGCCTTGCCCCTCCAGGCGGCGCAGCCGCCCAGTGAAAGGTTTGTCGATGAACCGTCCTGATGTCCCCGTCGTCGGAACCGCAGCTGCGGGAACTGCTCATGGCATGGGGCGTGCGCCCTTTGCTCCCAAGAACGTTCCGTGCAGCCGTCCCAGATGCTGACTGCACTCGCTGCTCGGCCGTTTCTTATTTGATCGCCGCGCCGATTTCCGAGCGGTTTCATCGATTCGATTCTATGCACGCGTCTGCAGCCACCATCCTTCTCATTCTCGACCAGCGACGCGAGGCGGCTCAGGTCATTTTTGTCGATGGCGCGGATTGCGACCCTGTCGATCCGACAAGAAGTTCGCTTCGATCATTATCGTGGGCCGCCGGCGCCATTCCAACGCTGCCGAGGGGATCATGTTGCGCCT
>DATMHD010000137.1:0-2284 GCA_035555075.1 Sphingomicrobium sp.
CAATCCGGACTTCAAGGCCGATCAGCCGTCAACTGCGCAGGCGGTGCCGGTCCCGCCTCCGCTGCCACCTGCCGTTTGGGACCAGCAAAGCGCGGCCGCCCTTCTTGCCTATATCCAGCAGATCGGCGTCGAAGGACTGAACCCGGCCGATTACGATCCAGCGGGCCTCGAGACCGCGATCCAGACCGGTAATCCGGCCCTTTTTTCGCCCGTCGCGACGGAGCGCTTCAACCTCGTTTCCTCCGATCTTGCGCTTGGCCACATAAAGAAGGCTGCGCGGATCGACTGGTGGGTAGTCGACAAGGATCTTGATGCAGCGAAGCAGGATGCGCTCCTTCGAAGTGCGCTTGCGCAGCACAATCTTGCCCAGACGCTCAACGGCCTTCTCCCGACCCACCCGCAATATGCGGCCCTCAAGGACGCGCTCGCGGCGACTCCAGCGAGCGACGAGGCAAAGCGCGAGCGCATCAGGCTCAACATGGACCGCTGGCGCTGGCTGCCGCGGGACCTCGGCAATAAATATATCATCGTCAATGTCCCGGGCTTCCATGCGACGCTGGTGGAAAACGGGGTCAATCGCTGGAAGCAGCGGGCGATCGCAGGCAAGCTCTCGACGCCGACCCCGCAGCTCAACGCCCTTGCAACGGGGGTGATCCTCAACCCCTGGTGGGAGGTGCCAAAGAGCATCGAGCATGAGGCCGCAGGCAAGAAGGGCTTCGTGCCGGTCAAGGGTGCAGACGGCGCAATCCAGCGCTGGCGACAGCCTCCGGGACCCACGAACGCGCTCGGGCAGATCAAGTTCGTGATGCCCAATTCGAAGGCCATCTACCTTCACGATACAAACGCCAGGAGCCGCTTCAACGATGCGACGCGGGCGCTCAGCCACGGCTGTGTCCGCACCGAGCATATTCTCGACCTTGCAACTGAACTGCTTGGAGACGACGGGGGCGAATGGACGCCGGACAAGGTCCAAACCGCGCTCGACAGCAAGAAGACCGTTCAGGCCAACTTCGTGAAGTCGGTCCCGGTGTACATCGTCTATTTCAGCGCGGCAGCACTCAACGATGGCCGGATCGTCGACTATAAGGATCTCTACGGCCGTGACGCCAAGGCGATGGCGGCGCTGGACATGAAAGATGGCGGGGCGAGCCTGGCGCCGCCCAAGGTCAAGCCGGAGGACGAGGCTGCCGGCCAGGCAAAGCCCAAGCCGAAGCCGAAGCCGGCTGATCAGGTCGCCACCCGTTAGGCATCGATGACCAGGGATAGGGTTCGGATCCCGATCCTCCAGCGATCGGTGTTCCGAAAGGACTGAAGTCGCGCGCCAGCGTGCGCGCCCTTGCGAATTACTTTGGAACGCTGATGGCTTGCGGGCTGCCTAAGCGAGCTTGTCGGCGTAGATCATGCGTCCGCCGGCGAGCTTGCGCATCACTGCGTACTGGCTTTCACGCGACATCGCGAAGCACCCCTCGGACCGGCCAAGCTGCCCGTGGAGCGGGATCATGTCATCTTCCGCGTACCCGGCATTGTGGATGACGATCGCGCGGGCTTCCGCATTGTTGTTGGTCCAGTCGAGACCGCGGACCTTCATCGAGAGACCGTATTTGCCGTCGTAATAATCCGTGGTCATGTACGTGCCGTTCGAGGTCGCGTACGAGCCAAAGTCATTGGAGAAGCGCTCAAGGTAGCCCGAGTGCGCGGGATCGGAACCGCGGCCGTGACAGACGCGGTGGCTCTCGACCTCGCCGCTGGCAAGATTGACGAGGTGGAAGCGCGGTTCGCTCGACGGCTTCGAGAAATCCGCGATCCCGATCGTGTCGCGCGCGTAGATCTGGTGCCGGTCAAGCGCAGCCTTGGCCCTTGCGAACAGCTGCGGATCGATGCCGCCTGGAGCCGAAGGGGTTATGATTTGCGCCGGCGCCGGCGCGGGCTGGGCTGGTGCCGGCGCCCGGGGATCTGAAGCGCGGGGCATGATGAGAGAAGGAAGGACGCTCGAGCTTGCTGCAGTGGAAAGGATTGCTCCTACCCCCGCATATGCCCCGAGACGCAACATCTCCCGCCTGTTCAATGACATTCCTTCCCTCCGCTCGAACCATCTGTCTAACATTCAATGGGTTAATGGCCGATAACCCAAGAGTTCAGGTTTCGCCTTCCGTCCTGCGTCGTGAACGGTTCGTCGTGACGCCGGCATTTGTGCAACGCCTTGAACGTGATGCGGCCCCCTGCTATGGGGCGCGCTCCGCCGCAGGATTGCCTCCGGAGGACGATAGCGTGTTGCTACGAAAAC
>DATMHD010000138.1:0-4527 GCA_035555075.1 Sphingomicrobium sp.
CGCAGCAGTGCTTCGTCGCTCGTGGAACGGTAGCAGGTGTGGAGCATCAGCGGATTATGCCAATCCGTCTCCATCAGCGACGTCGCTTTTTCGAAGAAGGGAATAGCCTCCCGGACGTGGCCGTGCCGGAACAGCATCCGCGCGACTTCCCGATTGACCTCCCATGAGCATGGGTCGAGTTTCAGGGCCATTCGCATCTGCCGCTCGGCCTCGTCGCGTTTTCCTTCTTCTTCGAGATAGCGTGCCTTGATGCAGTGAGCTTCGGGGAGCGCCGGATTGAGCTCGATTGCGCGCTCGGCAGCCGGGAGTGCGTTTTCTTCCTTTCCGTGCACGAACCGGATCTCGGCCTGGGCAAGTGCCATCAGCGCCCATGCCTGAGCATATTCCGGGTCCAGCCGGGTTGCCTGCTGGCACAGTCGGACGATCGCTTCATCGCGGCGCGGATCGCCGAAATTACCGCTGATCCACTGCTGCCGCGCCATCAGGTAGAGATTATATGCCTCTACATTGCTGGTTCCACGCTGCTCGATCGCTTTCTTCTCTTCGGGCAGCAGTTTGACCTTGAGCGCTTCGACGATTGCCTTGGAGATTTCATCCTGAATGGCGAAGATGTCGTCGAGATCACGGTCGTAGCGCGCCGCCCAGACATGATCGCCCTTGGTCCCATCAATGAGCTGGGCGGTGATCCGGACGCGGTTACCGGCCTTGCGGACACTTCCCTCGAGCACATGTGTCACGCCCAGTTTTTGTGCGACCACCTTCACGTCGAGCGACTGGCCCTTGAACGTGAATGCGGTGTTACGGGCAACCACCGACAAAGCGGAGACATTCGAGAGGTCGGTGATAATGTCTTCGGTGATACCGTCGCTGAAATATTCCTGCTCGGATTCGCCGCTCATGTTCGCGAACGGCAGGACACAGATGGAGTGTGAGACCTTTTCGGCGGGCGCCTCGGCGGCCTTGGGCCGCTGGACCTTGCCGTCGCCGGTCTTTTCGATGGCCTTGAGCAGAGCCTCGAACTGCTGCGGCTCGCCATCTCCGTTCCACGAGCCAAGCTCGATCGATTGATATTGGCGGAACCCGAGCGGCGGCCGGACTCCGTTCAGTACGGCAGGGACGAGCCGTCCTGAGTCGCGGCCTTCGGCTGCCTCGTCCTGCACCCAGGCCGACTTGATCGACACTTCGGTCCACAGCACGAGCACGGCCTCGGCGTCCTGCAAGGCCTTGTCTATCTCGTTCGAAAATTGGCTTCCGCCGTGGATTTCACGGTCCCACCAGACCTGATGGCCGGCCTCGCCGATCAGTCCCGCCAATTGCTTGGCGAGTTCGGTGTCGTCGCGCGCGTAGCTCAGGAAAACGCGGGCCATCGCCCCTCCTTCCGAGGCGTGCGCACATTGCGTCGTTAAATCAATATCATCAAGAGCGGAGCCACCTGACTTGAATGCCACCTTCTGGCCGGGCGCAGAGATTGGTTCCGCGGCGCTCGGCCAATTGCGAACCTTGGATGCGCCTCTCCGGGGCATTCGGTCGTCCTACAGCCCCCGAGAAAATGAACCGCGAGCTCGTCACTCGCTGCAACTTCCCCCTTCAGGAGCCGCATCACATCGGATGCTGCCCGGGAGCAGGCGGACGCAAAGGGCCAGTTTGAGGGCTCAATTCCGTGATCTCCCTGAAAAGGGCTCGGCCAGGAAATTCAGGGGAGTTTCGTAATTTCAATTCCAAAGACAGCGATCCGTTCTACCTCCCGGTAATCGGCGCTCTCCAGCTCCTCACCGAATACGTCCGGGTCGATCTCCTCTGCGCGCATTGCGGCATTTGATCTGCAGCATAAAGCTTCAATGCTCTGCAGCAGGGGCGACACTCCGTCGACGATAGAAGCTCCGGTATAGAGGAGGATGGCTCCGCCAGGTTTCACTGCGTCCAGCGCCTGCGCCGTCCACCGGGCTGCTATTGCACCACCCAGAAGGCTCCCTCCGTCCCGATACAGCCGGTGGCTGGGGTCCATGATGTAGGGCGGGTTTGCAATGACAAGATCGCAGGGTCCATCGATCTTGTCGGAAAGGACCGGTTCAACCTCGACTTCCGCAAATCTCGCGTTGATTGCCGCCAATTGCCCCGCAGCCGGATTGATGTCGACGAGCTTAATCTTGGCTCGGTTCGGCAGGCTACGCGCAACATTGATGCCGCCAACACCGCTTCCCGATCCCATGTCGATGACCTTGGCGACCGTATCACGGTACCGATCGATGTGGGCCCTTACGAACCTCACGAACCGATAGGTGTCAGGTCCGAAGAAAACGGCATCCTCGCCGATCGTTGGAAAGGCCGAATGAAGATAGAGGTCATCATCGAGGCTCGCGACGCGGACCAGGCTGCGAAGGTGGCCGTCCGCTTCTTCCAGACAATCTGCTCGCTGGAGATGGGAAACGAGCTCGGGTGCGAGTTCGTTCGTCCTGAACGGCCGGTTCCAGCCGAAAATGTCGGCGAGGGTCCGCTTCCTGTCCAGGGCACGGGAAAGCACCCGTTCGTGGGTCGCGGGCGTGACGCAGGTGAAGCGATAGTCCCGTGATTTCAGCTCGCACAACAGCTCGAAAAGCGCGTTCTGGTCGGTCACCATAATTCGAGGCGATAGCGTTCGAAACAACGTGCCCCGCAGGTCAGACGAATGAGTGCACCTTCCGCTATCGCTGCCGCTCGGCGAGGGTCTTCAGAGACTGCCGGAGCAAGCGCCTCGGCGTTCCATGCGGCGCTGTGCTTGAGGTCGAGGACGGCGTGGAGGTCGAAGTACAGCCGGTCCTTTGCGCTGATCCCGAGGCGTTTCAGGCCCCTGGCGACAGCCGCGGATCGCCCAGGCGCCGTGAGTTCGATCACTCCCAATGCCCCCAAAGCGTGCCAGCTGTAGTCGCGCCGGGTTGCCATGGCGGTCATCGCGTTGGCGAGGGCAAGGCTTTCAGCAATAGTCCCTTCGATCGTCGGCTCAAGCTGAAGCCTCGTGATAAGGCGATGCAGCATGGGACCATGCATCCCCTTGGCATTTCCGCGCCCCATCTCGTCCCAATAGTTCCGGGCGAGCTCAAGCTTGATCCGCACCGGGAGCTTGACCTGCGCATAAGCGGTGAGATCATCGAAGCCAGCTTCTCCCGCGGCTTCCTGGCGAAGATACCAACGCATCTGGTCAAGCTCTGCTTCATGTTCGAGCCAATCAAAGAGTGGATCGTGCTGACCTGGACCCGATTGTTCGAGTTCCTCGAACCAGGAGACGAATGAGGCGGCCTCGCTAGGTGCTTCCGACGCCCAATCCGATACCTGCGCTCTGAGAGATTCGAGGAATGATCCCTGGATGCGCAGCATCCTGGCATCCTCATCGATCGAGGCTTCCCAGTGCGCGTCCGGCAACCGGGGCCCGAGGCGCACCCGGTTCCACCTTGCCAATTGCTGCTGAATGTCGCTCGACAGGAAGTCGGTGGATGCTTCTGAAAGCGGCAATCGAACGACGCTCGCCATAAAGAACTGAAACAGGCTTCGCGCAGGCCAGTTCCCTCGCTAGCAGGTCAAAGTGCGCGTCCTCGGCATTACCGAAACCTGTGATCTCGGGTCGCTTTACCTGCGCCTTAAAGATGAAGGGCACGAGGTAAAGATCGCGGTCAGCGAGCCTCTCGCCGCCGGTACAATGAGAGGTCTCATCCCGCGGACGGCAGACTGGCGTCAGGAGCTGGACTGGATCCGTGAGGCGGGATCGGACGGGATCATCATTTTCGAGGCGGTGGGCTTTGGCGACCTCCAGAACCGTCTGCGCAGCACCGGGTTCAATGTCATCGGGGGAAGCGCATTCGGTGACAGACTCGAGAATGATCGAGGATTTGCGTTCGAACTGATTGCAAAAGGGGGAGTGAAGATCGCTCCTGTTCGCGAGTTCGGCAATGCGGCCGAGGCGATCGATGACCTCACCTCCAATCCCCAGCGGTGCGTGTTCAAGCTCTGCGACTCGGCCGCCGATACGTTTGTTGGAACGTTTCCCGACGGCCGTGATGTTGCCGCGTTTCTCGAGCTGCAAGCTGCCTCGTTTGATCGGCCGTTCATCCTCATGGACCATGTCGAAGGAGTGGAAACGGGCGTTGGCGCCTACTTCAACGGCGAGCGCTTTCTTCGACCGGCTTGCCTCGATTGGTAGCACAAGAGATTCTTTGCCGGAAACATGGGCGAACTGACCGGGGAAATGGGGACGGTCGCGACGGTCACCGGATCGGAGAGGCTGTTCCAGGCAGTGCTGGAGCCGCTGCAACCGCGGTTTCGTGACGCGCGCCATGTCGGGTGGGTCAACCTCAACACCATCATCAACGAGGAGGGGGCGTGGCCTCTCGAGTTCACGTGCAGGTTCGGCTACCCAGGCTTCGCAGTGCTCGAGCCGCTGCAGGCCCTCAGCTGGGCCGCCTTGTTCAGGCTCCTGAACTCTCCGGACTCGATTTGCTTCCCAACTCGTGAGGGCTTCTCGACCTGCATCGTGCTGACAACGCCGCCGATGCCCCT
>DATMHD010000139.1:0-3503 GCA_035555075.1 Sphingomicrobium sp.
CGCTATTTACCGAGCCTTCTCGTGCGCAAGCGCCACATTGGCGATACCCAGGCGCCACTCGCAACGCGCACCTCAGGCGTCGGCGCGAGTGCGCGCAGCCTCATCTACGCCGACGGCGTTCTCCTGTCGGCGCTCATCGGAAACAACAACAGCTTCGCTTCACCCCGCTGGAGCATGGTGTCACCCGAGGAGATCGAACGGGTGGACGTGCTCTACGGTCCGTTCTCCGCGATGTACCCCGGCAATTCCATGGGCGCGGTCGTCAACATCAAGACGAGAATGCCCGAAAAGCTCGAGGCATCCGCGACGGCGGCAAGCCATCTTCAGCTGTTCGGCCAATATGGGACGAAGGGCCGCTATCCAGCCTACCAGCTGAGTGCGACCGTCGGCGACAAGATTGGGCCTCTCTCGTGGTTTGTCTCGGCCAATCATCTAGACAGCGAAAGCCAGCCGCTCGCTTATGTGACGGTCTCTCGTTCCTCAGTCCCCTCGAGCTCCGGAATCCAGGTATCGGGTGCCATTGCGGATCTGAACCGAACCGGTGCACCCATTTATGTGATCGGAGCCGGCGGGCTCGAACATCAGCGGCAGAACAATTTCAAGGCGAAGGTCGGCATACATCTTGGCCGAGGTCTCAACTTCACCTGGCAGACGGGCCTCTTCCTCAACGACACCGACAGCCATGCGATGAGCTATCTCACAGGCGCAGACGATAAACCCGTCTTCGCAGGGGCCCTCAACATCGGCGGGCGAAGCATCAATGTCCCGCCGAGCGCCTTCTCCAACCAGCTCTATCGTTTCGACGAGCGGCACTGGATGCACTCCGCGAGACTCGAGCAGAGCACAGGCAAGGTCTTCTGGTCCGTGATTGGCTCGGTCTACCGCTACACGAAGGATGATCAACGCGTGCCGTCCGCGGCCCTGCCGGCAGCAAATAGCGATGGTCCGGGCTCGGTCACCCGCATGAATGGGACCGGCTGGCAGACACTCGACTTCCATGGCTACACGCGTGTGATCGACACCCATGAAATCCATGGCGGCGCCCATTACGACGGCTTCACCCTCGAGAGCCGCCGGTTTCTGACGGACGACTGGAGAAATGGTGACATCGGCCCGCTTGGCCAGGAGTCGCGGGGGCAAACCCGGACTTTCGGGCTCTGGTCGGAGGACGATTGGTCCCTTTCGCCCAATCTCACGCTGACGCTCGGCGGCCGTTATGAATGGTGGAAGGCTTATGGCGGCCGCAACTTCCAGGCGGCGCCGTCGCTCGACGTGAACCAGCCCGAGCGGCGCGCGCAGGGTTTCTCGCCGAAGGCTTCGCTCCGGTGGTCGGCGAGGCATTGGAGCCTCAGCTTATCGGCTGGGCGCGCGCTTCGTTTTCCGACGGTCAGCGAACTTTATCAGGCGATCAACACGGGTCCGACGATCACTGTCCCGAACCCCGATCTCAAACCCGAAAAGGGGCTCTCGGCGGAGCTTGCTCTTGAGCGGCAGTTCCATGCGGGCCGGGTCCGCTTTTCCCTGTTCCACGAAAGCATCAAGGACGCGCTGGTCTCGCAGGCGGGGCCGCTTCCAAACCAGACCACTTTGTTCAACTTCGTGCAGAATATCGGCCGGACGAGGACGCAAGGTGCCGAGCTCGTTTTCGAAAAACAGGGTCTTCTTCCTCGGTTCGACCTTACCGGCAGCGTGACGCTCGCGGACCCCAGGATTGTCCGAGATCCGGCGCTCCCGGCTGCCGAAGGAAAGCTCATCCCCCAGGTGCCCCGCCGCAGGGCGACGCTCCTTGCGACCTGGCGACCGACGGATCGCCTCTCGCTGACGGGCGGGCTGCGCTATTCGAGCCGCATGTTCGGTACGATCGACAACAGCGACGTCGTCGGTCACACCTTCCAGGGTTTCGAAGGCTTCACCTCCATCGATGTGCGCGCGGTGTATCGGGTGACTTCATCGATCGACATTTCCGCCGGCATCGAGAACTTCACCGACCGACGCAACTTCCTGTTCCACCCGTTCCCGGGCCGGACATTCACCGCCGAGCTCCACTGGCATTTATAAGGCGATCAGCGGCCTCGCTCGCCCCGCCCGTGGACGTTGCTCCTGGCGGCGGCACTCTGCGTCCGGACGCCCGCGAACTCCGAGGTTGGTCGCCATTGCGGCCAGGCGCGGCTGTTCGCGAGCTTAGCGCCGATCGCAAAGAAGAGCTCGGCCTCCTGGGCAGCTCCCTTGAGGTTCCAGGTGGGTGCCCAGGCATCGCAGGTCTGGTGATAGCAACTGGTGGTGAAACTGCTCAGCCAACGCTCCCCTGCGGGGCGTCCGCCATCGACCATGTCATACGCACCGGCAAGCGCCATATCGAGAAGCACCGGCACGCCGCGCTTTGCGAAGGAGAAATGATCGGCCCGGTAGAAGAGCCCCCGCTCAGGGTGGTTTTCCTCGGTCACGTAGCGGCCCTGGGCCCTTGCTGCGGACGTCAGATAATCCTCCATTTCGCTCTGTCCGCGACCGACGAGGACCGCGTCTTTGACAGGTCCGTTCCACTGGAGCGTGTCGAAGGTGAGGTTCGCAACCATCGTCTCCATCGGGAACAGGGGATGCTGGGCATAATATTCGGAGCCGAGGAGGCCGCGCTCCTCGCCCGTCCAGGCAGCGAATAGGAGGGTCCGCTGAGGTCGCGGACCTGAGGCGAAGAGCCGCGCGTCCTCCAGCATCGCGGCAAGACCGAGCGCGTCGTCGGCCGCACCTGGGCGGATGGTCCGGCCCTGCGCATCGGGCGGACCGACGCCATAGGCGTCCCAGTGGCCGCCGTAGCTGATGGTCTCGCTTGGATATTTCGACCCTGTGAGCTTGCCGAGCACATTGTGGCTGGTGATGCGGGCAACGCTCACCGGAATATCGGCCGAGAAATTCGCCTTGAGGTCGATCGGGCGAAATGCGGCGGTGCGCGCCTCGCGCTTCACCTCGTTATAGTCACGGCCGACGCTCCTGAGGAGCGCAGCAGCGACCCCCTGCTGGATCCAGCCCTGCAACAGCACCGGCCGCGGCGCACTGGCAGGAAGGGCGATGGCATAGCCTTCGCCAGCCGGGCTCTTGACCACGGTCCAGGGATATCCCGCGCCCTCGGTCTCGTGGACGACTAGCGCGGCAATTGCGCCCCGCCGCGCCGCTTCCTCATATTTGTAGGTCCATCGCCCGTAATAGGTCATGGTCTTGCCGCCGAACTTGCCGGCCACGGGCTCTCCAGGAGCGGCTTCGAAATCGGGATCGTTGACGAGCATCACGGCAACCTTGCCGTGAAGGTCGACGTCCTTGAAATCATCCCATCCTCGTTCGGGCGCCGTCACCCCATAGCCTACGAAAACCATCGGTGCGTTCGCGATCTTCACCCGGTCGACCGGCCGGACGGTTCCCAGATAGATGTCGTCGGGAAAGCGCAGCGCCTCCGTCTGGCCGGCCTGGTTCACGCTTACCGAGACAGGTGCTTTCAGCTGCGTGTGGATCAT
>DATMHD010000140.1:0-3279 GCA_035555075.1 Sphingomicrobium sp.
CGAAAAGCCGAAAGCGACACTCTTCCCGGACGCTCTGCCTTATGATTTCCAGCTTGGATGGCCGGACGGCTCGTGGGAGCCGGACCGCGGTTGGCCGGCGTGGCGCGAAACCGCGACGGATGTCATGGCCGACAGCGATGCCGTGATCACCTTTTCCCGCCACGTTGCCGACCGGCACGCGGGGCCACTATGCGGCGTTCCGATCGATAAGATTCGCGTAATTCCGCTCGCGCCGCCGGATTTGGCGCCTCAATTGCCATTCCTCAAGGATCGTCGCCAGACCCCGGCGAGCCGGGAGAAGGCTGCGAATCTGCTCCGGTCGTTCGCGGACGATCGCGGCCTCCATTACCTCAAGGACTTTCCGTTCGAAGAAGTGGATTTCGTGACGGCCGCGACCCAGGATAGGCCCTCTAAGAACCTTGGTCTGACGGCTGATGCGGTGCGCTTTCTGGTCCGGGAAAAGCGCCAGAGCATGAAGCTGATCCTGACTGCCCAGCTGCATTTCGATGCAGATTGGAGTCGGTTGCCGATCCTAGTGTCCAAGGACCAACTCCATCGTGACATATTGTCGTTGCCGGACCTGCCGCGAGCGGTTCATGCAGCGCTCTTCCACTGCGCGACGATCGTGGTTCACAGCAGCTTCTTCGAAGGCATCGTCGGAGCGCTTCCATTCTATGAAGCCGCCAGCGTCGGGACGCCCAGCCTGCTTGCTCGTGGCCCCCACGTCGACGAGCTTCTGGCGCTTGAGCCGGATTTGAAGAGCTTCACCTACGATCCCTATGACTTCCGGCAGCTGGCGGGATTGATCGGCATGATTGCCGCGGATCGCGAAGCCGCCGTCCAGGAGCAGGCCGGAATCTTCGAGCGCCTTAGCAGGAACACATGGTCCGACGTGGCGTCGGGTTACGCGGAAGCTGCCCTCGAGGGCGGCCTCCGGCAGCGCGAACGATGACGGACTCCTCCCGCAGCGAGCGGACGCGGCGAGCGGTCGGCATCTGGGTCGAATCCCCGGCTCGATGGACGAACGAGGGCATCACTCGGCTTCTGGGTTTTCTGATCGAAGGCGTTGCGCGACGAAAGCAATTCACGTTCCATGTCGTGCTGGAGGACAAGATCCGGGACGCTGCCGAAGCGGACCTTATTTCGCTGAATGCCCGGCCGGGAAGCGACTTCAAGCTTCATTCGCCGCGCGATCATGGAGTGTCCGCGCCAACGCTCAGAGACCTGGCCGATTTTGCCAACGCACACGTACCGGTTGAAGCTTGGCTGTCGTTGTTTCCGGACTACGCATTCGCGCGCTTTCTGGAAGCGCCGGTCACGGTCATTTTCCCGGACGGCATCCCCAAGGTCTTTCCCGAATTCGGCGAAGCCGCCTGGGGACCCGAAGGGGTTCATTTTCGATGGGAAAGTAACGTCAAGGCGCTGCTCGAGCATGCCCAGGGCGCTATCACCTTTTCAGATCATGTTGCGGCTCAGCACCTGGCGGATCTGTTCGACTTTCCGCGGGGCGAGGTGTCGGTCGTTGCGCATGCGCCTCCAAACCTCCGCCCGCTGCTCCCCGCCAACGCGGGGTCGAACAAGACGGAAGAGGCCTTGCGGGCCGCCGGCGATCTTCTTCGGGCTGAGGGCGAACGAAGAAATTGGCATTATCTGCGCGATTTCCCCTTCGAGGAGGTGCCGTATATCGCGATTTCAACCCAGGACCGAGTTACCAAGAATGTGCAACTCGCGGCACGAAGCCTGCAGATTCTGTTGCGCGAGCGGCGAAAGAACCTGAAGCTCCTAATGACGGCGCCACTGCATTTTCACCAGAATTGGACGGTTCTGCCGTCCGTGGTCGAAGAAAACTTGAGCCAGTTCGACGTCGTTTCGGTGCCCGACCTTCCGCGTGACGTGCACGCCGCCTTCCTCTACTGCGCGGCCATCGCCGTGCACCCATCGATTTTCGAGGGCGGCCATGCGCCCTTTCCTTTTTACGAGGCCGCAAGCGTTGGGACCCCTTGCCTCATTGCCAAGGGCCCGCATGTCTCGGAGCTGGCGATGAGCGAGCCGGAAATCCTCGATTATTGCTTTGAACCAAACGATGCTGAAAGTTTGGCAGATCGAATATTGGACGTACTTGCGCGATCGGACGAGGTCGTCGGCCGCCAGAAAGAGCTGCTCGGGCGTCTCGGTGCCAGGGACTGGTCGCATGTCGCGGAAGCCTATGCGAATGCAGCGCTCGCGGCTGCCACGACGAAAGGGCGTCCGGCATTATGACGGTCGACACCTCGCAGCTTGATCTGAACCGCGCGATCGTCGTCGTCGGGGCGGGAGGACATGCCAAGGTCGCCATCGAAGCCTTGCGACAAAGCGGCTGGACCGTGGTTGGATGCACCGATTTCGATCCTACCCCGAGAGATGTTGTCGGCGCGAAGGTCCTCGGCAGCGACGACGAATTGTCTCGGGTCAGAGCTTCTGGGGTTCGTTTCGCGTTCGCGGCGTTGGGCAATAATCGATTGCGTGAGGCCAAGGCGGACGAACTTGCGGCGCTGGGCTTCGAGCTGCCGGCCGCCATTAGTCAAAGCGCCTCGGTCTCCGATTCCGCTCGCATAGGGGTCGGCGTTGCAATCTTTGGTGGTGTCGTGATCAACGCCGAGGCGGAGATCGGCGATTTTGCGATCATCAACACGAATGCGTCCATTGACCACGACTGCGTAATCGGCCGTGCCGCGCATGTCGCCCCCGGCTGTGCGCTGGCAGGCTGCGTCAGAGTCGGGGACCGGACGTTCGTCGGGACGGGCTCCTCGATCATTCCCGGGATCACAATTGGATCGGACACGATCGTCGGCGCGGGAAGTGTGGTCGTCCGCGATCTGCCCGACCAGATCACGGCGTTGGGAGTGCCCGCGCGACCCAAGCCGACCGACCTTTGACCTTCTGATTCCTTCTGCTATCGCCCGGCGCGCACGGCGGACGACCCTCCTGCGGTTGGTTCGTGATCTGGCGCCGGCCGAGGCTGCGGGTCCGCTGATTTTCGAATTCGACACTTTTCAAGATAGCATCATCAGGACGTATGAAGACGGCAATCATCACCGGAATTACCGGACAGGACGGCGCGTATCTGGCTGAACTGCTCCTCGCGAAGGGTTACAAGGTCTACGGAACTTATCGCAGGACCAGCTCTGTCAACTTCTGGCGGATGGAAGAACTGGGAGTCCTCGGACAACCCAATCTTCATCTTGTCGAGCACGATCTGACGGATCTGTCTGGGTCGATCCGGCTGCTGGAGCAGACAGG
>DATMHD010000141.1:0-3592 GCA_035555075.1 Sphingomicrobium sp.
CGCATCGCCTTGACGAGGTCGCCCGTCATTCGCGTGAAATCGAGAAGACCAGGCATTTGCCGCTCCATCAGCGGTCCGATGATCTCGTGGACGTCGCCGCCGGAGCTGAAATTGGCGCCAGCTCCGGTGAGCACGACGACCTTGACGGCACGGCAGAAGGAGAGGGAGCGGAAGGTGTCCCTCAGTTCCGCATAGCTCTCGAACGTGAGCGAATTCTTCCTCTCCGGCCGGTTGAGGATGATCGTCGCAACGCCGTCTGCACAGGTCCAGAGGAAGTGCTGCGGGCAATAGTTTTCCGGATCAAATGTCACGCTGCCTCTCCGCCGCTCACAGATATGGCCTGGCCATTGATCGAGCGGCTTTCCGGAAGGCAGAGCCAGACGACCGCCGAAGCAACCTCCTCCGGAGTGACGAGCCGGCCTTGTGGATTCAAGCGCGCAAGCTCGGCCCGGGCCTCCGCCTCGGATCTGCCGGTCCTCGCCTTGATGGTTGCGACTGCGCCAGTGACGAGCTCGGTATCCGTAAAGCCCGGACAGACGGCATTCACCGTGAGCGAGCTCGCGGCGAATTCCACGGCAAGTGCCCGGGTCAGCCCGACAGCCCCATGTTTTGCTGCGACATAGGCCGCAGTGTAGGGATAGCCACGCAAGCCAGCGGTCGACGCAATCGTGATGAGGCGGCCCGATGCGGCACACAGAAGATCTGGTAGCGCGGCCTGGCAACAATGGAACAATGCGTCGAGGTTGACGGCCATCATCCGCCGCCAGCTCGCGTCGGTGAGCTTCGCAAATCCCGTGCTTTCCGCGGCACCGGCATTGTTCACGAGGATTGTGAAAGGCCCCTTGGCTTCCCGTGCTCTTACAAAGCTCTCGTCGATCTCGTCTCGATCGGTCACGTCCGTGGGCGCGACGAACGCGTCCAGGTCCGCGGCTACTTCCTCAAGTGGCGCCCGGCGGCGACCGATAAGGGTCAGCTTCGCTCCCTCGCTCCCGAGCGCGCGGGCGATCGCCGCGCCGATGCCCGAGCCGGCGCCCGTGACGACGGCATGATGTCCGGCGAGTCTCACGCCTTGAGTGCGCCGGCCACTTCCTGCTCGCGCTTAAGATTGCGCGCGAGCTGGGTCATTCCGCTCAGATATTGGGGAGGGACGGCTACATCGGGATAATCCTGCGCGGCGGCCGCGCGGAGCGTCCACATGGGATCGATCAGATGTGGACGTGCCATGGCGACGAGATCCGCTCGGCCTGCCGCGAGGATGGAATTGACGTGGTCGGTCTCGTAGATGTTGCCGACGGCCATGGTTGCGACCTTGCCCTCATTGCGGATTTGATCGGCAAAGGGCGTCTGGAACATCCGGCCGTAAATGGGACGGCAGTCGGCCCATGTCTGACCCGCAGACACGTCGATGAGGTCCGCGCCGGCTTGAAAGAAGGCCTGCCCGATAAGAACTGCTTCGGCGGGCGTCACTCCAAGCTCGCCCATCCAGTCATTTGCGGAAATCCGGACCGACATCGGCTTGGATGCGGGCCAGACCTCCCGCATCGCGCGGAATACCTCGAGCGGGAAGCGGAGACGGTTCTGGAGGTCGCCTCCATATTCGTCGGTCCGCTTGTTCGTGAGCGGCGTGATGAAGCTCGAGAGGAGGTAACCGTGGGCGGCGTGGAGCTCGCACATGTCGAAGCCCGCCTCATCGCCCATCCGCACGGAAGCAACGAACTGGTTGATGACCTCATCCATGTCGGCGCGCGTCATCGGCCGGGGCAGCTGGTTGTCCGACGACCAGGGCACGTCCGAGGCGGCCATGACGGGCCAATTGCCGCTGTCGAGGGGGACGTCATATCCCGCCCAGCCGACCTTCGTTGAGCCCTTTGGGCCGGAGTGCCCGAGCTGCAGGCAGATCCCCGCCTTGCTGTTTGCGTGGACGAACTCCACGATGCGTTTCCAGGCCGCGAGATGTTCGGGCGCATACATGCCTGCGCAGCCGGGCGTGATCCGGCCTTCCGCAGAGACGCAGGTCATCTCGGTATAGACCAGCCCGGCGCCCCCTTGGGCCCGGGCTCCATAATGGACGAAGTGGAAGTCGGTTGGCGTGCCTTCGGAGGCCGAATACATCGCCATCGGAGACACGACGATGCGATTTTCCAGGTGAAGGTCTCTAAGGCGATATGGCGCGAACATCGGAGGCGCAGGGTCATTGACGAGATGCCCGTGGGCCTTGGACTGGAACCAGCGTTCGACCTCCTCAAGCCATGCCTTGTCCCGCAGACGCAGGTTTTCATGGCTTACGCGCTGCGAGCGCGTGAGAAGCGAATAAGCGAACTGGATGGGCTCGAAGCCGAGATAGCGGTCGAGTGTCTCGAACCATTCGGTCGAGTTGCGGGCACTGTTCTGGAGCTTGAGGACCTCGAGGTTCCGCTCGGCCTGATATTCCTCGAGTGCTTCTTCGCGTCGAAGGCCCGACCGGTTCAGCACCTCGGCGAGTTTGATGGCGTCCTCGAGGGCAAGCTTAGTTCCCGAACCGATCGAGAAATGGGCGGTGTGCGCAGCGTCCCCGAGAAGGACGAGATTGCGATAGAACCAGGTGTCGCAGACGATCCGTCGGAAATTCAGCCAGACGGCCGACCCTCGAAGGTGCGACGCGTTGGACATCAGCGCGTTTCCGTCGAGATATCTGGCGAATATATCCTCGCACCAGGCGACGGCCTGGGCTTGGTCGATCGCTTCGAAGCCAAGGGCATCCCAGGTCTCCGGGGCCATCTCGACGATGAAGGTCGATAGATGGTCGTCAAAGCGATAGGCGTGAGCCCACACCCACCCTTCCGGCAGGTGCTCGAAGGCGAACGTGAACGCGTCGAAGACCTTGCGCGTGCCGAGCCATATGAACTTGTTGCGGCGGACCTGTATGTCCACTCGGAAATGTTCCTGATAGCGATCGCGGATCCGACTGTTGGCGCCGTCGGCCGCGATCACGAGATCGTAGCCCCGCCAGTCCTCAAGGTCGGAACTTGCTTCATGTTCGAAGTGAAGGAGAACTCCAAGTTCGTCTGCGCGCTCCTGGAGGATATTGAGCAGCCGCTTGCGGCCGATGCCGATGAACCCGTGGCCGGAAGAGCGGATCGTCTCGCCGTTGATATGAACGTCGATGTCGTCCCAGTGGGTGAACTCGTCGCGGACGATCGCTCCGGAAACCGGGTCGTTGGCCATGAGGTTCTCGACCGTCTGATCGGAGAAGACGACTCCCCATCCAAACGTGTCGTCGGCCCGGTTGCGCTCGAAAATGTGGATTTCGTGAGCTGCGTTCCGCAGCTTCATTGAAATTGCAAAGTACAGCCCGGCAGGGCCGCCTCCTATGCAGGCGATGCGCATCGGTCCCTCTCAATTAGTTTAAGCCTAAAATAGTTTGACACTGACTGCAAGCGGTCTATCGATGAGAGATGGCCGTTTCAGTGAAGCTTCTGCCGTTTGACTGGCAGGATGCGTTCGATCTTGATCACCAGCTGACGGACGAGGAGCGTCTCGTGCGCGACACGGCGGAGAGCTATGCGCAAGAGAAGCTGCTGCCGCGGGTGACCTCGGCCTATCTCGAGGAGCG
>DATMHD010000142.1:0-4955 GCA_035555075.1 Sphingomicrobium sp.
AGGCGAGGCTACAGGCCTCAAGCTCCAGGAAGCCATGAAGGCGGAACATATCGACCAGTTGAGAGGCACATCGTGGGACAAGGTGCTTGCAGCCGCCCAGCAAGCTCGTCTTCGTTTCGGGCCGATCATCGACGGCTATTATCTTCCCGATACGCCCCAACATATCTTCGAGGCGGGCCGCCAAAGTGATGTTCCGGTAGTTGCTGGATCGACTGCCAACGATATCGGCACCAACGTTCCGATCCGGAGCGCGAAGTCTCTCCCGGAATATCGGACACTCGCACAGGAGAGCTATGGCGCACGGGCCAGCGAACTGTTCAAACTGTGGCCGGCAAAGGATGACCAAGGCGCTATTCGCGAAGCCGACCAGATTGGACGGAACAGCGGTTTTACGCTTGCGGCATGGAACTGGGTCCGGATGCAGGCGCTGACCGGGAGGCAGCCCTCCTACATGTTCATGGTGACTCGAGTGCAGCCGTTCGCGCCGGGCGTGAAGTTCAGTGATTTCGACCCGTCGAGCGCCGGCGCCTACCACATGGGCGACGTTCCCTATTTTCTTGGCACCTATGATGCGTTCAACATGTTTCGAACGACGCGCAACTGGACTGATTACGATCGCGCTCTGTCCGAAAAGATGCAGGACGTGATCGTTGCGTTTGCACGTACCGGAAATCCCAACACGCCCGGAGTGAAGTTCGTGCGGTTCAATCCGAAAGATCCCGAGCGGACCGTCTTCGGCAATACGGGGACCCTCGAAAGGCTGAACCAGCGAGGCATGGATTTCCTTCTGAGTAATCCGGTGCAGCAACAGCCTCAGCAGCCAAACCGGCCGCGACAGACCTTTTAACGACAGAGATGCGCGATTAGGGTGTAGGTCAGCGCATCAAACCGGGCCGAGCGCAGGGAGGATTTGATGAACGTCGTTCCCGCAAGAATGTTCGCTCTTGCATCCGTTGCTTCGTTGGGAATTGCGGTGAGCTTCCTCGCGAGCGCAGCGACGGAAACGCCCAGTGCATTTGCACCGGCCTTGTCCGACCCCATCCGCCCTCCCGAGGATGTTGCTCGCGACGCCGACAGGAAGCCTGCCGAACTCCTGGCTTTCGCCGGGGTCCATAAAGGCATGAAGATCGCCGAGCTTGCCCCCGGCGGCGGCTATTTCACGAGGATCCTTACTGGGGCCGTGGGGCCCAGCGGTCATGTCTACGCGATCACGGGAAGGCCGTCTCAAGCGCTTCAGGAGCTGGCCCAGAAGAGGTCTAATCTCACCGTCGTGACCGCGGCTCCCGGAACCATTCCGGTCACCGATAAGCCGGATCTCGTATGGACGACGCTTAACTACCACGACTTCAAGAACAGCAAGTTGCCAACCGGTGACGCAGCGCAGTCCTACAACGCCGAAGCGTTCAAGGTTCTAAGGCCGGGCGGCACATACCTCATCGTTGACCACGAAACGGCGCCCGGAGCAGGCGCAAGCCAGACGTCTACTCTCCACCGTATCGAGGATACGGTGGTGCGGCGGGAAGTCGAGGCTGCCGGGTTCAGGCTTGAAGCGGAGAGCAATCTCCTGCGTCACCCCGCCGATGACCATAAGGCGAAGGTCCAGGAAACAGGCATTCGCGGGAAGACCGACCAGTTCATTCTCAAGTTCCGCAAGCCTTGAACTAGAACTCCTGCCTTGTGGGACGATAGAGGATCTCGTTGATGTCGATGTCCTCGGGCTGCGCGATCGCAAAGGCGACGCAGCGCCCGAAGGAGTCCGCCTTCACCGCAGTTTGCGCATAATAACGTTCGAACATCCGGGCGGCATCCGCCTCGGCGATGCTGGCGGCGAGCTCGGTAGCGGCCGCACCCGGCGAGATGACCGTCACCCGAATGTTCGAGCGTTTGACTTCCTGCCGCAGCCCTTCGGAGATAACGCGCACCGCGCTTTTAGTCGCTGCGTAGACGGCCGCGCCGGGACGGACCTTGTGCCCCGCAACCGACGAGACATTGATGATATGGCCACGGTTTTCCGCCTGCATGTGCGGTAGAGCCGCGGCGATGCCATGCAGCACGCCCTTGATGTTCACGTCGATCATCCAGCTCCAGTCAGCGACCTTCAGACGATCGAGTGGTGAGTGCGGCATGACGCCGGCGTTGTTGATCATGACATCGATCCGGCCGTGGAGCTCGATCGCACGTCCGACAAGCTGCTCGAGGTCTTCAAAGCGCGTGACGTCGCTTTCAACTGCGGCATCGCCTGGAAGGGACAGTTCGTCAGCAAGCTGCCGAAGTCGATCCATGCGGCGTGCGCCGAGGATCAGGTGGGCGCCGTCTTTGGCAAGTTCGCGAGCAGCAGCCTCCCCAAGCCCGCTGCTCGCGCCGGTGATGACGACAACCTTGCCAGCGATGCCTTCGGTCATTGAATCTAGAAAGCCGAGAGCGGCACCCGACCGTAGAATACCCCCTGGAAGCCCGCACGGGAGTCTCCCCAGACCATGTGCATGTTGGTCCCGTCGATCGAGAAATCCTGAATGTCGTCGCCGAAGCGACCGGCGTTTCGTAGCGGGTTCGAGCCCGGCGACCGCGCGTGGCTGACGCGGACCGGATGCGTGAAGCTGTGTCCGCCGTCCCGCGAGATCGAGGTCCAGATGTCGTAACTCTGGTCGGGATAGATCGCGCGCCACATGAGGCCAAGGATGCCGCCGCGTGAATATTCAAACGCCTGCTTGCTCGTGACGATCGAGCCGGGGGCAGTGCCCGCGGGAACGAATGGCGTCCAGGTCGCACCCCAGTTCTCGCTCACCGACACCGACAGATTTGGCCCGTCGGCCCGAAGCATTGCAATGCGTCCAGCCTTGGTCTGGTCTATCGCAATTCGGCTAAGTCCATTGGACGGCTGGGGCCCAGGCGCCATTGGAGGGACAGTGACGTTGCGCAGCACCCGGTAGGTGAAGGTCCGGCCATGGTCACGGCTGAGCCCGAGCACTGCACACGGGCACTGTGCATGCTCCGAAGCCGGTACGCGGCTCGCGATGTAAGTCACTGCAACGACGCCGTGGCCGGCGCTCATCGACAGTCCGCGGCTCAATTGAGGCCACTGAGGGGAGTCCCAGGAATGGATGGTGCCGAAGCTCCGGCCGCCGTCGGTCGAGGCGGTGAGATAGGCCTGCGAGCGGCGCTTTCCGGGCTCGGCGCCTACTTCTGTGAGGCCTCCACCGGCCTGCGCATAAATGACGCCTGTGCTGTCATCGATGAACGTGAATGGGCGGTCCCACGGAGAATTGGACGCCGACTTGCCTCCCTTGGGCCACACGCCGGAAATCGGTTTCAAGCCGGAAGCAAAGCGATTGAGCTGAAAGTCACTGATTAACTGGACAACGGGTCCCCAGCTTTTGCCCTTGTCGGTGGACATCATCATCGCCGACATCCCGAGGTCGTCGGGGTCGATCGTCTGGCGTGGCTCGCAGCCGGCTATGAAGGTGCCGTCCTTGGTTACATCAGCAAAGGCGTCGGGGCAGCGCGTCAGCTGACCGGAGAGTATTGGAAGCTCGCCGACGCTCCAGCTGGCTCCGCCGTCGTGAGTGACTGCGAGCCATGTGATCGTCGACCGAGGGATCGAGTGATAAAGCTCGGTCGAATTCTGTGTCGCGGCTTTGCCGCCCACTTGCTGGATGTTCCCCATTGCGACAGCGATGATGTTGTTGGGATTGGTGGGGTCGGCCGCGATCATCGGCTCGCCCGCGCCGCGGGTCGCATCTCCCAGTAGGAGATATTCGTCGGAAACCGGCCGGGAGGCTGCGGTCTTGGCTGACGGCGTATCCTCGTCCGGATCTGCCTGAGCGTATGCGATTGCCGAAACCGTGGCCAGCAAAGCTGCGGTTGCTGCCAGACCTGCGCGTCTAATCATAGATTTCTCTCCCCTCCGGCAAAGCTTGCTCGGCTTGCCCGATGAGAATGCATAGCAAAGTATTTTGTCCGACAAAATGATTGACTGATGGAAGAGATGGTGGAAGCTTCGAGGCGACCGGTGGTCCGTTGGGAGAGGCTAACCCATGAACAGGGTTCTGACATTTGTCGCCGCCTTGGCGACGGTTCAAACCGCACTTTGGGCAGAGCCCGTGCCGCCCGCACCCGTGCTGGGCGCCGGAAAGGACGTCGATGGTCGTCCCTTGCCTTTTGGCCGGCAGCCTGTGCGGCCTTTCGACCAGCCGCTTGGTTCCGGCCCGTACAAGGCGATCATGACGACGGACGCGACCTTGCCGGCGCACGTCCTCTATTACCCCAAGGACATGGCACGAGCAGGCAAGCTCCCGATCGTCGCGTTTGGCAACGGTGCCTGCATCAATGCCGGTAATCGCTTTCGTTATTTCCTGACGGAGATCGCAAGCCATGGCTACCTCGTGGCAGCGAACGGGGTCATGGCGAGCGACAAGCTCGAAGTTGGTCCACAGGAGAATCCTGCGGTCCGGCCTCCCGGCAGTCCACTGCCGCCGCCACCGACCTTGGAACAGCGCGCGGCAAATGCGAGACGGGCGCCGGGAACGACGACGAAGGAGCAACTGGTCGAATCGATCGACTGGGCGACCCGCGAGAATGAACGGAAGGGAAGTCCCTTTTATCATCGCCTCGACCCTTCCAAGATCGCCGTCATGGGCCAATCGTGCGGAGGCGTTCAGGCGCTGAATGTCGCCAGCGATCCGCGCATAACCACGCTGATGATCTTCTCGAGCGGCGTTGGGATGATCCCGAACAATCCGAGCGATCCAGCAGCAGTGCTGCGGGCAGTTCATACCCCGGTGGCCTACATCCACGGCGACGCGCAGCATGACGTCGCCTATTATGCGGCGGTCGACAACGTGCAGCGTCTCGCCGCCCGGGGCGTACCGGTTTTCGGTGCCTGGCAGGACCAAATGACCCACCTTGGAACCTATGGGCAGGAGAATGGGGGATTTTTCGCGAAGGTCGCAGTTGCG
>DATMHD010000143.1:0-2393 GCA_035555075.1 Sphingomicrobium sp.
CGAGGGTCTCAATCGTGTGCCGCTCCTCAGCCTGGCTGACGGGCGCTGCAATTGCGCGAAGCCGCGCATCGGGCGACTGCGCCGGTGCTGCCGCGATCAGTCGCAAGCTGCTCAAGACGACCAGTTTACGCATCCCGACTCTCCCTCTCCTCGTCTCTGGCAACTGGCATTTGAGCCGAGCCGGGTCTAGTGGCGCGGACAAGCCCACAGACTCCACGAGGACGGCGTATCATGCTTCGCAGCATCGACCATTTCATCGGCGGTTCCAGCTTCGCATCGGGCGAGCGGCAGGGAGACGTCTATGATCCCAATCAGGGCCAGGTTCAGGCCAATGTCCGTTTCGGCACCGCGGCCGACCTCCAGAAGGCGGTCGACGCAGCCAGGGCCGCCCAGCCCGCCTGGGCCGCGACCAACCCGCAGCGACGCGCGCGGGTCATGTTCAAGTTCCGCGAGCTCGTCGAGAGGAACATGGACTCGCTCGCACACCTCCTTTCATCCGAGCACGGAAAGGTGCTCGCGGACGCGCGCGGGGATGTTCAGCGCGGCCTTGAAGTGATCGAATATGCCTGCGGCATCCCGCAGGCGCTGAAGGGCGAATATACGGTTGGAGCCGGCACCGGCATTGACGTCTATTCGATGCGCCAGCCCCTTGGCATCGGCGCCGGCATCACGCCGTTCAATTTCCCGGCAATGATCCCGATGTGGATGTTCGGAATGGCAATCGCCTGCGGCAACGCCTTCATCCTCAAGCCGAGCGAGCGCGATCCGAGCGTCCCCAATCGTCTTGCCGAGCTCATGAAGGAGGCAGGGCTTCCGGACGGGATCCTCAATGTCGTCCACGGCGACAAGGAAATGGTCGATGCGATCCTCGATCACCCCGACATTGCCGCCGTGAGCTTCGTTGGAAGCAGCGACATCGCGCAATATATCTACTCGCGCGGGACTGCGAACAACAAGCGCGTCCAGGCCTTCGGCGGTGCGAAGAACCACGGCATCGTGATGCCCGACGCCGACCTCGATCAGGTCGTCAACGACCTTGCAGGAGCAGCGTTCGGCTCCGCTGGCGAGCGCTGCATGGCGCTCCCGGTGGTTGTCCCGGTCGGCGAGGAAACTGCCAATCGCCTTCGCGAGAAGCTCATCCCTGCAATCGAGGGCCTTCGCGTCGGGGTCTCCACCGATCCGGACGCCCATTATGGTCCGGTCGTAAGCAAGGCGCACCGCGAACGGATCGAGCATTACATCCAGATGGGAATCGACGAGGGAGCCGAGCTGGTGGTCGACGGGCGCGGCTTCGCGCTCCAGGGCCATGAGGAAGGCTTCTTCATCGGTCCCACCTTCTTTGACCATGTGAAGCCCAGCATGAAGGCCTATCAGGACGAGATCTTCGGACCCGTCCTCCAGATGGTCCGTGCAAGGGATTTCGATGAAGCGGTCCGGCTTCCTTCCGAGCACGAATATGGCAACGGTGTCGCGATCTTCACCCGCAACGGCCATGCCGCGCGCGAATTCACTGCGCGGGTGAATGTCGGGATGGTCGGCGTCAACGTCCCGATCCCGGTTCCAGTCTCCTATCACAGCTTTGGTGGGTGGAAGCGTTCGGGCTTCGGGGACATCGGCCAATACGGGCAGGAGGGCATGCGCTTCTGGACCAAGACCAAGGTCGTGACCCAGCGCTGGCCCGACGGGTTCGTCGACGCAGACAACAAGAACGCGTTCATGATCCCGACGATGGGGTGACGGCTGGCTAGCACTCCACATCCAAGCTAAATGTGCCCCCATCGTTTCGGCGATGGGGGTGAAACATGCTCTTCCTTGCATTTGCTGCGGCCGCTGCCGCCCAATGGACCGGACCGCATACAGAACAATACACGGGCCCGGGGTATTTCTGCGGTGGAGGCTATGCGATCCGCCTCGCCAGGGGTGACAGGGCGCTCATCCTGCCGCAGTCGCAATCGGCCGCAGTCCAGGGCGCGCGACTCGTGCTCGCCGGCCGCGAGGTCAACGTCTGGTCCGGCGCATCCCACGCTCGTGGTCCGATCGTTGTCCGCTACGGCGGAACGGCGGTCACCCAGCAGGACGATGGTCACCAGGTGTCCTACACCGTTTCCGACGACACCGATTTCGGCTTGCGCCTCACGAGCGAGGACTTCCGTGGTTTCAAGCGGGATGGATGGCTCTTCGCCAAGGCCAACTTCTCGAAATCGGCAGAAGACCGGGTCCACTGCCTCGCCGCTTATAGCTATTGAGGGATCCGGCCCTTTATGCGGGCTGCAACAAGTTTGCCGCCCGAATTGTTGATGGGCCATGTTCCGAGTGCCCTTCATCAGTGTTCTGACGGTCCTTTCGATCGCCGCCTGCAGCGCGCGGGAACCGGTCGACAGCCGGGCTGCAAG
>DATMHD010000144.1:0-6772 GCA_035555075.1 Sphingomicrobium sp.
AATCCCCGAGCGTCAGCTTGGTCTGGACAGTCTGGCCGCGTTGCACCGATGCTGGTGCCGGGCCATCGAACACGAGGTCGATCTGGAACTGGCCGTTGCGGACCTGCGGATACACTTTGGCGACCTTCAATCGATAGGTCTTGCCGTCCACCTCGGCGGCCGCGGTCTGGCCGACCCGCACGCGGCCGAGATAATATTCGTCGACGTCCGCCTGCAGCTTGTTGCCGCCAGCGCTGTCGATCTGCCCGATGCGCTCGCCCTGCTGAAGCGACTGGCCAAGCTGGATGTCGAAGCCGCTGAGGTCGCCCGTCACCGGCGCCCTGATGCTGAGCTGCCCAAGATTGCTCCTTGCGATCCCCATGCTGCTGTTGAGCGATGTCGAGGCGACGCGAAGCTGCTGCAGCTGGCTCGATTGGAGCGCCTCCGTCTGGGAGATGCTCTGCTTCAGGATGGCAAGCCGCTGCTGCTGGTAATTGAGGTCGTCCTTCGTGTCGTTGAAGGTCTTCATCGACACGAAACCCCGCTCGAAAAGCGGCTTGTAGAGGTCAAATTGCCGCCTCGCCTTCGCAAGATCGGTTTCGGCCTGGTTGAGGTCGCGCAAGTTGCTGTTGCGGCTCTGGGTCAGCGCAAGCTCCTGACTGCGCATATTGTTGAGCTGCTGTTCGACCTCGGCCTGCTTCTCCAGCGTCGAGAGCTGCAGCTCGGCATTTGAAAGGACTGCGAGGAGCTGCCCCTGCGTGACATGGGCGCCGTCCTCCACGAGCTTCTGGTCGACCCGCCCCCCCTCGACCGCATCAAGGTAGACGGTGACGAGTGGAGTGACGCGTCCACGAAGCGGCAGGAAGTCGTCGAACGTTCCCGACTGGACGCTGGAGATGGAAAGACGGTCCTGCGCCACGGTCACCGAGTCCGCTCTTGGCGCAAACACCCAGAAGAGAATGACGAGAAGGAGGACTGCTGCGGCACCGCCCGCAATGATGATCCGGCGGTCCAGACGCTTGCGCTCCACAACGCGGTCCATCGCGCCGCCGCTCACCGCTTCGGACCGGTTTGTCTGTCGCAGCTCCACGAGGCTCACTGTCCACCTTTGGTCAGTGATTGTCCGGAAGCGGACAGTCGCAGGGCCTTCAAAACGGCGGCTCGTTCTGGGGAACGTGAATGAGGCACAATCGTCATGCCCCAGCCGTTGCAAATGGCGTGCCAAACGTACCGTGCGACGGTGAACAACATTAGAGCGTTCTTGTCGATGCTGAAGCGCGGCACGCTTGAAAGAACTTCCGGAATGGCTGGTGATATAATTCACTAAGACACTGTTCATTTCCGAACAGCCGCGCTACAGAAGTAGCGTGGACCCGCCATTCAGCCTTGCAGTCGTTGTTGACGATGACCCGGACATCACGCTCGCGGCGCGGCTTGCGCTTCGCGGCTTGTTCGAGCGCGTCGAGACCCTCGACTCCCCTGCAGAGCTGTTGCCTATGCTCACCCGGGAAAGCCCGGATGCAATCCTCCTCGATCTCAATTTCGAGCGCGGTGCGACAGACGGCCGCGAGGGTTTGGGCTTCCTCTCGCGGATCATGCAGCAGGATCCCGATGCGGCCGTCGTCATCATCACCGCGCACGGCGCAGTCTCGATCGCGGTCGAGGCCATCAAGGCCGGCGCCAGCGACTTTGTCGCCAAGCCCTGGAGCAACGAGCGGCTTGCGGCGACCGTAAGAAGCGCCGCCGCCCTTCGCCGCAGCCGGATGGACGCGCGAACCGAACGCGGGCGCGCGTCCGAGCTTGGACCAACCGGTGAAACGCCGCTCCTAGGGCAATCGCCGGCAATGGAACGGGTCCGGATCCTTATTGAACGGGCCGCGCCCACGGACGCCAACGTGCTCATCCTCGGCGAAAACGGAACGGGCAAGGAGATCGTTGCCCGGGAGATCCATCGCCTCTCAAGGCGAAGCGAACATCCGATGGTCTCGGTCGACCTTGGCGCGACGAGCGAAACCCTGTTCGAGTCGGAATTGTTCGGGCACGTGAAGGGTGCGTTCACGGGAGCTGACAGCGAACGCATGGGCCGCCTCAAGGCCGCCGACCATAGCACGCTGTTTCTCGACGAGATCGGCAATCTTCCGCTTCACCTTCAGCCCAAGCTCCTGACGGCTCTCGAGCAGCGGGAAGTCGTTCCCGTCGGCTCGAACAAGGCCATCCCGATCGATGTCCGCGTGGTCGCCGCCACCAACATGTCGGGCGACAGGCTCTCAGACGAAAGGCGCTTTCGCCAGGACCTTCTGTTTCGCCTGAACACGATCGAGATCGAACTGCCTCCGCTTCGCGAGCGGCGCGAAGATGTCCCGCTCCTCATCGACCATTATCTTGGCCTCTACGCGCGCAAGTATGACAAGAAGGAACGGGAGCTCCCGCCCAATGTCCTCGAAGTCCTTGTCCGGCATGACTGGCCTGGCAATGTGCGGGCACTTCGCCATGCCGCGGAGCGTGCCGTCATCCTTGCCGAAGGAGATCGCTACAGGCTCGAGGATTTCCCGCTTCCCCAGCGCTCGGAAGCGGCCTCGCTGGCGGTGGTCGCCGACAGCCTCAATCTCGACCAGCTCGAGAAACAGATGATCGAACGCGCACTTCGGATGCATCATTTCAACGTGTCGCTTGCGGCCGCAGAGCTCGGTCTCTCGCGCGGCGCGCTCTACCGGCGCATGGAGAAGCATGGACTTTAGGCGCAAGTACGAGTTCGGGCTCGCCTGGCGAACGTTGCTCCTCATCGGCGCGATCCTCCTGATCGCAAAAGCAGCCTCAACTCCTGGCATCCGCGCAGGCCTCGTCGTCGCCGCCATCTTCGGGATCGTCGCACTTGCAAGCCTTTGGACCTTCATCCGAAGGACCAACTTCCTCGTTTCAAGGTTCATCGAGAGCGTTCGCTTCGAGGATTATTCGCAGCGCTTCTCCGACCCTTCAGGAGGAGGATTCGACGTCCTTGGCCGCGCCCTCGACCAGGCCCTCAAGACCCTCCAGCAAAGGCACACCGAGGAGACCGCAGAGGCGCGATATCTTGCGGCGATTGTCGATGATTCGCCGAGCGCACTTCTCACCATCGACCAGAACGGCCGGATCGAGCTCCTGAACAAGGCTGCCCGGCAGCTGTTCGGAAGGCTTGCCCTCCATCGCTTGGGGGATCTCGATAGCCTGGGCGCAGAGCTTGCGGCGGCAGTCCGCCTTCCTCCAGGAACCCGCAAGATCACGCGCCTCATTCTCGAGGGCGTGCCGCAGAAGGCGATCTTCGCCTCCGCCCAGGTTGCAAGGCTGGATCAACCGGTGACGGTGATCTCGATCCTTCCGGTGCAGAGCGAACTTGGGGCACTCGAAGTCGCAGCCCAGGCGGATCTGGTGCGCGTCCTCACCCACGAGATCATGAATTCGCTCACTCCCGTCACTTCCCTTGCAAGGACCGGGGCGGAGCTCGTCGCCGCAGCTGCAAAACGGGACCCCGGCCTTGCCGATGCAAGAGAGGCGACCGGAACTGTTGCCCGGCGCGCCGAGGGCATCCTGCGCTTCGTCGAGAGCTACCGCGAGTTCGCGCAGACACCCGACATTCATCGCAGGCAGTTCAAGGCCCGTCCGTGGGCCGAGGAGATCATGCGCCTCGCAGTTGCAAACGCCGTGGACCGGAACATCGATGTCCGCCTCGAGGTCGAGCCAAAGACGATGAGCGTGACTGCCGATCCCGAACTCCTTGCGCAGGCACTCCTCAACCTTCTTCGTAACTCGATCCGCGCAACGAGCGAGCTTGAATCGCCGCTCGTCGTCCTGGAAGTCGCCCGTGAGCCAGGCAGCCACTTCCGTATCGAAGTGCGCGACAATGGCCCAGGAATCCCCGAGGACAGGCGCGAGGACATCTTCCTTCCCTTCTATACCACGCACAAAGGCGGAAGCGGCGTCGGCCTCAGCTTCGCGCGCCAGGTTGCCTTGGCGCATGGTGGGTCGATATGCGCCCTCGATGCGCCCGAGGGCGGCGCCAATTTACGGATGGTGATCTGACAAAGTGACGAACAAGGTTTCTTCGAAATCACAGCTGAAGCGCGTGCGCATCATGCTCTGGGGCCTCGTTGCACTCGCCCTTGTCGCCGCCGGCGTCCTGTTCGTCCTGCAAAGCGAGCAATCAGCCCCGCCGCAAGCGGCAAGCGGGCCGGTGAAGACGAGTTTTGGCGGTCCATTCACGCTCATTGGCGCCAACGGAAAGCCATTCTCGAGCCAGGCGCTCGAAGGCAAGCCCTACGCCATCTACTTCGGCTTTACGCGCTGCGGCGACGTCTGCCCGACAACCCTGTCCCGGCTGGTGAAACTGAGGCGAGAGGCTGCAAACGACCAGGCGATGCAAATCGTCTTCGTCACCATCGATCCTGCAAACGACGGTCCCAAGCAAGTCGGCCAATATGCAGGGCTGTTCAATGCGCCGATCGTCGGCCTGACCGGTTCGCAGGCGCAGATCGACGCCGTCAAGAAACAATATGGCATCTACGCCCAGCCGGTTCCGGACGCGCCAATGGGCAAGCAGATGGAACATTCCGCAACCGTGCTGCTGTTCGACCGGACCGGGAATTTCGCAGGCGCGATCACCCCCGACGACGGCGACGATGATGCTCTTGCGAAGCTGAGGAAACTCGTCGCTTGAACCTATGGAACCAGGGTCGGCCAGCATTACTTGAGCGTGGATGAAGAGCGCCCCGCCCGACCGCGAGATCCTGACCCTGGGAGCAGATTTCTACGATCCCGTCGCGCCGGCACAAATTCCCGCCTGCACGGCGCGCTTCCTCAATCATCGCTGGGCCGAAAGGATCGGGCTCAAGCTCAGCAATGAGGACTGGTGCGCGCATTTCTGCCGGTTCACGCCGCTTGCAGAGAACCTTCGTGAACCGCTTGCGCTTCGCTATCATGGCCACCAGTTCCGGGTGTACAATCCGGAAATCGGCGATGGCCGCGGCTTCACCTTTGCGCAGGTGCGGGACCAAAGCTCCCGACTGCTCGACCTTGGCACCAAGGGCTCGGGTCAGACCCCATACAGCCGCCATGCGGACGGTCGCCTCACCCTCAAGGGCGGAGTGCGCGAAGTCCTTGCAACCGAGATGCTGGAAGCCCTGGGCGTCAACACCTCGAAAAGCTTCGCTTTGTTCGAGACCGGAGAAGCGCTCGAACGCGGCGATGAACCTTCGCCGACACGGTCCTCCGTGCTCACGCGCCTCAGCCACGGGCACATCCGCATCGGAACCTTCCAGCGCCTCGCCTTCTTCGGCGAGGTCGACAATCTCAAGAAGCTGACCCGCTATTGCCTCGAGACTCTCTACGGCGAACAAGCGTCTGCCGAGGAGAACGAAAACGCACAAAGGCTGTTCGAGCTTGCAAGCGACGCGACTGCCGGTCTTGCGGCCTCATATCTTGCGGCGGGATTTGTCCACGGCGTCCTCAACAGCGACAACATCAACATCACCGGCGAAAGCTTCGACTATCGACCATGGCGCTTCACTCCTTATTGGGAGCCGGCGTTCACCGCTGCCTACTTTGACCATTACGGTCTCTACGCCTTCGGGCGGCAGCCCGAGGCGATCCACTGGGACCTTGCACAATTCGCCGGCGCGCTCTCGTTGATCGCCGATGCACCTTCATTGTCGGAGAAACTCGCAAGCTGGAGCGATCGTTTCGAAGCAGCGCTCGTCAAGGCTCTGCGCCGTCGCCTCGGAATCGATGAGGGGAAGGATGATCGAAAGCTCGCCGGGGCGTTGATCCGTGCGCTTTCGACGCGCGCCCAGCCAATTGACCGTGTCTTCTTCGACTGGCGGGGCGGCCGGGATCCGGGCGAGAACCTGTACGGCAGCGATGCCTTCCGGGAACTTGCGGCCCTGCTCGAAGGGCGCAGGCGGGAAGCCATCCATCCCTACTGGTCCGACAAGGAGCCCTGCTCCATGCATATCGACGAGGTCGAGAGCATCTGGTCCGCAATTGCCGACGCAGACGACTGGCAGCCGTTCGACAACAAGGTTAAGGCCATTCGGCGAATGGGCGAGGCAATGGAACAGGATGCACCGGCAAGCTGAAGACAAGTCCAATGTCGTTCAGCGCTGGGACGTCGGCTCGGCCCTCGTCTCGACCAACCCCGCGACTGGCGAGGAAATCTGGTCCGGCAGGATCGGAGATGCCGCAACCGAAGTCGCTGCGGCGCGCGCCGCTTGGCCGGCCTGGGCCGCACATTCGCATGCCTATCGGATCGAGGCCCTCCGCCGGTTCGCAAATGTCGTCAGGCGGTGCGAAGGCGAATTTGCCGAACTGATCGCCCGTGAAACGGGAAAGCCGCTGTGGGAGAGCAAGACCGAGGTTGGAGCCGTCGTCAACAAGGTCGACATCTCGATAGAAGCCTATGCGGAGCGGACCCCGCAGCGGCGGATGGAGGCCGCGCTCGGCAACAAGATAGCAGTTCGACACAAGCCGCACGGGGTCCTTGCCGTGCTTGGCCCCTATAATTTCCCGGCGCATCTACCGAACGGGCACATCGTTCCCGCACTCATCGCCGGCAATGCCGTCGTTTTCAAACCTTCGGAAAAGACCCCGGCGGTCGGCGAAATGCTCGTCCGCTGCTTCCACGAAGCCGGAGTCCCGGAAGGGGTCATCCGCCTCCTTATCGGGGGTCCCGAACAGGGCCGGACGCTCGCTGCCGAAGCCGGCATCGATGGCCTTCTGTTTACCGGCTCCGCGCGGGCCGGAATGGCACTCCACAGGCAGTTTG
>DATMHD010000145.1:0-7407 GCA_035555075.1 Sphingomicrobium sp.
CAGCGTCCCGACGCCCATTGCGATATAGCAGCTTAGCGCAACCCAGTTCGGGACCGCGAACTCGCCCTTGAGATAGCCGGTCGAGTAGAGCAGCACCGTGATGACGCCCATCGTCTTCTGGGCATCGTTCAGTCCGTGGCCGAGGGAGTAGGCGCCGGCGGAAACGAGGTGGAGACCTCGAAACGTACGTTCGGCACCACGGGCGCTCGCCCGCACTCCAAGCCAGCTCGTCACCAGCATGATGAACATGGTGAGCATGAGGCCAAGGACCGGCGAAAGGACGATCGCGATGAGCGTCTTGTTGAGCCCGATCCACTGGATGCTCGGAAAACCCGCATGCGCAACACCTGCCCCGACGATCCCGCCGACGAGAGCATGTGACGAGGAGGAGGGAAGACCTTTCACCCAGGTGACGATGTTCCAGAACATCGCGCCGACAAGAGCGCCGAAGACGACGGCGGGCGTCACGAGGTCCTTGTTGATAAGACCCTTGCCGATCGTGTCCGCGACATTGTGGAGCGCTGGCCATTTGAGCGCGAGGAAATAGGCCGCGAAGTTGAAGAAGGCGGCAAAGGCGACTGCTGCGACCGGCGAGATGAGGCGGGTGCCAACGACGGTCGCGATGGAATTTGCAGCATCGTGAAGGCCGTTCAGAACGTCGAACGCAAGCGCGACGGCAATGAGGCCGATGAGCAGCGGAAGGGCGAGCTGGTGCACGCGGGGTCGCTCAGGCGTGATCGACCACGATGTCGTCGATCTCGTTCGCTACATCCTCGAACGCATCCATGATGCGCTCGAGATGCTGGTAAATCTCGCTCATGATGATGAATTGCATGGGATCGTTGCCATGCTGCTGGAAGGCGCGCTTGAGGCCTTTCTCGTGAACTCCGTCGACCTGGCCCTCGAGACGAACCACCTTCTCGGTGATGCTGTGGATCCGGGCGCCATTCTGGCTGATGTTGCGAAGCAGCGGTATCGCCTCGGCGCTGAGGTCTGCCGCCTCCGCGATCATCTGCGCCATTTGCTTCATTTCGGGTTCGAATGTCTCGAGTTCGTAAAGATCGATTGCGCGTGCGGTGCTCTGCATCTCGTCGATCGTGTCGTCCATCGAGCCAATGAGCGAGGTGATTGCGCCGCGGTCGAAGGGGGTGAGGAAGGTCTGGCGGACGGCGCGCAGCACCTGACGGATGATGTCGTCCGCCTCATGCTCGCGGCGGTCGATCTCCTGGATCTGGTCCTTGGAGGGCACATGCCCGTCGACCAGCTGCGTAAGGGCATTCGATGCTGCGACCAGCGTCGCAGCGTGAGCCTCGAACATACCAAAGAAATCGCCGGTCCTTGGAAGGAGCCGCTGAAACCAGTTGAACATGCTTGTCCCCGTAGCCGGCTGCCCGCTTAGTGAAGGCTCAACTGTAGGGCAACCGAGCCGACGCGGAAAACATGACGACGCTGCCTCAGTTTGCGGGCTTCACGAACCTCAATGCATATTGGTCGGTATGGCCGCGAATGGCCGGGTCGAAGATCGGTTTTGAGTGATCATCGGCCGGTCGCCGGAGGAAATTGCCTTCGCCGGCGAGCTTGAAACCCACCGAAGTGACTTCCCGGATCACATCGTCGCGGTTGATGCGATGCATCTTTGCGATCTGCGGTTCGCTCATCCCGGGCGCTCCCTGGTGATCGATAACGAGGAAGCTCCCGCCGGGCTTCAAGGCCGCGTAGACCGCCCGGTCGAAAGCGAGCGTGTCCACATTCCCATATTTGGCGATCTTGAGGTCGTGGTAATTCTGGGTGATCCACGCAAGATCCAGCGGCCTTTCAAAGCTGGCCGTGCCGAACGGCTTCACGTCGAGCGAGACGTTCTTCCACTTTCCCTCGGCCAGCATTGCCTTGTCGTCGTTGACCGAGTCATTCCACCCGGCGTTCTCGATCAAATAGACATGGCCCGAAGGCCCGACGATGTCGCTCAGCATCCGCGTGAAATAGCCGCCGGCAGGATAGAATTCTCCAACGATCATTCCAGGCTTCACACCTGAGAACGCGAGGGTTTGCGCAGGCTTCCTCAAAGGATCGGCGGCCCTGAATGCTGCCGGCCGGGCGGGATCGGCAACAGCCTGATCAATGGTCATCCCGGCCTGTTCCGGTGCTGCGTGCGAGCAGGCAGAGGGAAGAAAGGCAACCGTTGCAAGGGCGAATTGAGCTGCATAGCGCATGCGTTGACTCCAGGCGGAACGTCGACGCGAAGCTTAGCCGTTCGTTGCCATGTCGTAACGGTCTTTCGACGGACGAGCCCCAACGAACTGCGAAACAGCTGTCAGAGGTTCGCTTCGAACTTTGCGAGGAGGTGCCGGTAAAGCTCACGCTTGAACGGGACGATCAATTCGACGAGCTGCGGCGGATCCACCCATTTCCACTCGCGAAATTCCGGATCCTTGGTGCGGATGTTGATGTCGCCGTCCGAGCCCAGGAACCTTGCAATGTACCAGTCCTGGTCCTGGCCTTTGAATCTTCCGCCCCAGAGCTTGTCGCGAAGCTCCTCTGGAAGATCATAGGTCATGCGCTGCGGCTGATCCTCGATGCGTTCGACAAGTTGGGGCTTGATCCCGGTCTCCTCCTCAAGCTCGCGAAGGCCTGCAAGCCAGGAATCATCTTCGCCGGGGTCGATCCCGCCCTGAGGCATCTGCCAGGCTTCGTCGGTATTATCGATCCGCGCGCCGACGAACACCTTGCCTCGAGCATCGAGCAGCATGATCCCCACTCCGCGCCGATATCCACGCTTGTCGTCCATCGCAGCTGCTCCATCCACGGCTTCAAGGTCAGGTCGGATATCGGCCTTGATCACCGACAAGACGTCCTTGGGCAAATTGAGGAAGCCATCCGCTGGTTCCCACCAGCGCCATTTGCGGTGGGCGCGCGGACGAGGCAATGCGTCCTCCCTGGCAAATGCAAGGTTTCTGCCGGGCGCACCTTGACGAGAAAGGTAGCGAAGCGGGCCTTAGGAGCCTAAGGTGATCGCCATATCAAAACTAAGCGTTTGTGAAGGACCCGCCCCGTGGCGACAGCCACCCATCTCCTCACCGAAAAGGAAGCGACCTCGCCCGGCGAGGCCGTCGTCGTCCGCTTCGCCGGCGATTCCGGCGACGGCATGCAGCTCACCGGAGGCCAGTTCACACTGTCGACGGCGCTTGCCGGCAATGACCTTGCGACCTTCCCTGACTTCCCGGCCGAAATCCGCGCGCCGCAAGGGACGACGTTCGGGGTGTCCGCATTCCAGATCAACTTCGGTTCGACCGCCGTCGAGACTGCCGGCGACGAGCCGGACGTCCTCATCGCGATGAACCCCGCTGCGCTCAAGGTGAACGCCGAGGCGCTTCGCGAAGGCGGTCTCATCATTGCCGATGAGGGTGAGTTCACCGCGCGCAACCTTGCCAAGGCGGGCTACGAACAGAACCCGCTAGAGGACGGGAGCCTTGGCAGGTGGCAGCTTGTCCACTTCAACATCTCGCAGCTGACGCTTGACGCAGTGAAGCCCTTCGGCCTTGGCAACAAGGAGGCGCTGCGCTGCAAGAACATGTGGACGCTCGGGCTTGCGCTCTGGATGTTCGACCGTGACCGCCAGCCGATCATCGACTGGCTGAAGCAGAAGTTCGCCAAGGCGCCCGAGCTGGCCGAGGCGAATATCGCCGCGCTCAATGCGGGCCATGCCTACGGCGAGACCGTCGAGATGGGAGCGCCGTTCAAGCAGCACCATATCGCCGCTGCTCCGGCCGAGCCGGGTCTCTACAGGACGGTCACTGGCGCCGAAGCGCTTGCGCTCGGCCTCGTCGCCGGGTGCCAGCTCGCCGATCTCCCGATGTTTTTCGGCTCCTATCCGATCACTCCTGCAAGCCCGCTGTTGCATCATCTTGCGCGCCTCAAGGAGTTCGGGATCACGACCTTCCAGGCCGAGGACGAGATCGCCGCCATCTGCGCCGCGATCGGCGCCAGCTATGCCGGCCAGCTTGGCATCACGTCCTCGTCGGGACCAGGCGTTGCCCTGAAGACCGAGGCGATCGGCCTTGCGATCATGACCGAACTTCCACTTGTCGTCGTGAATTCACAGCGCGGAGGACCCTCGACCGGGCTTCCGACCAAGACCGAGCAGTCGGATCTCTACCAGGCTGTTTATGGCCGCAATGCAGACGCGCCGGTCCCGGTCATTGCTGCCCGATCGCCGGCCGATGCCTTCGACTGTGCGATCGAGGCATGCCGCATTGCAACGCGTTACATGACGCCGCTGATGCTCCTTACCGACGGCTATATTGCGAACGCGGCCGAACCCTGGCGCGTGCCCGACATGAGCAATTACCAGTCCTTTCCGGTGAGGTATTTCTCGACACCGCCGGCAGAAGGCGAGGGGGTCATGCCCTATGCCCGCAACGAGGAGCTTGTGCGCCCCTGGATCAAGCCGGGGACGCCCGGGCTCGAACACCGGATCGGCGGCATCGAGAAGGCGCCTGGAACCGGAAACATCGACTATTCGCCCGCGGTCCACCAGAAGATGACGGACACGAGATGGATGAAGGTCGCTGGTATTGCGCAGAGCATTCCCGACCAGGAGGTTTGCGTTGGCCGTCAGGGGGCAAAGCTCGCGGTCGTGGGGTGGGGCTCGACGTTCGGGCCCATCCACCAGGCGGTGCGCCGGGCGCTTGCGAAGGGCCAGGATGTCGCCCACGTCCACGTTCGTCACATCTGGCCAATGCCCAAGAACATGGGCGCGCTCCTCAGGAGCTTTGATCATGTGCTCGTTCCGGAAATGAACATGGGGCAGTTCAAGACAGTGCTTCGGGACCAATTTCTAATCGACGCGAAGTCGCTGACCAAAGTGTCCGGGCACCCGTTCCGGATTGCCGAAATCGAAGCTGCGATCGACGCGACTCTTCGGTCGGGAACCTAGAGGGATGATCCGGCCACGCGCAAAATTGACGGGGCCCCGATGAGGCCCCTCAACGTCTGGCCGATGATCCTACTGCTCATTGCTGTTGTGTTGCTCGTAATCTGGCTGAGGCCCCACTGATGAATGAAATGACCACTCTTACGACCGCCAAGGACTGGGCGAGCGACCAGGAAGTCCGCTGGTGTCCGGGCTGCGGCGACTATGCCGTGCTGAAGGCCGTGCAGCGGACCATGCCCGATCTCGGGGTTGCTCGCGAGAAGACCGTGTTCGTGTCGGGGATCGGCTGCTCGAGCCGCTTCCCTTATTATATGTCGAGCTACGGCTTCCACACGATCCACGGGCGCGCGGCCGCGATCGCAACCGGGGTGAAGCTTGCCAATCCCGAGCTCGACGTCTGGATCATCACCGGCGACGGCGATGCGCTGTCGATCGGGGGCAACCACACGATGCACGTCCTGAGGCGCAACCTCAATTGCCAGATCCTCTTGTTCAACAACGAGATCTATGGGCTCACCAAGGGCCAATATTCTCCGACGAGCCGGGTCGGCACCCGGAGCCCTTCAACTCCGTTCGGCTCCGTCGACCGGCCGGTCACGCCATGCATGTTCGCCCTTGGATCAGGCGCGCGCTTCATTGCCCGCGGCATCGACGTCCACAAGAACCTTCCCGACGTCCTCAAGGCTGCGCACGCGCATAAAGGCGCGAGCTTTGTCGAGATCTACCAGAATTGCGTCGTCTATAATGACGATGTGTTTGCAAGCTTCACCCAGCGCGACGTCGCGTCCGAAAAGCAGCTTTGGCTCAAAGCCGGCGAAAAGATGCTGTTCGCAGCGGGGACGAAAGGGCTTGCCCTCGATGCCCAGCGCCTGTGCCTCAAGGTCGTTGCTGGCGATGATCCTTCGGTCATCACGCATGACCCGAGGAACAAGGGAATTGCAGCAATGCTGATCGAGATGCCGGAGGGTTTTCCGGTCGCGCTTGGGGTCATCTACGAGGACCCGGCGCCGACCTTTGAAAGCGCGGTCATCGAACAGAACAAGGCGGCTGCTGCTGGAAAGTCGCCCGACCTCCAGGGACTGGTGAGCAAGGGCCAGACGTGGATGGTTGAAAAGGAGCCGCATCAGCTTTGATCGCGGGCCAGGCCGGAAGGCCGTTCTAAGCAGTTGGACAACCTCACGCACAGTCTGGTGGGCGCCGTGCTTGGGCGTATGGGCCTCAAGCGCCTGACGCCCCGGGCGATGCCGGCGCTCATCATCTCGGCCAACCTTCCGGACATCGACAGCTGGATTGCAAGGCCGCTCGGGCTTTCCCCGCGGACGTTCCACCGAGGCTTCACGCACGGGATCGGCGGCCTCCTCGTAATGCCGCTCATCGCGGCCGCGATCATCATCATTTGGGAGCGGCTCCGGCCGGGAAAAGACGGGCCGCTCAACCTTGCGGGCCTTCTCCTCGCCTGCTTCATCGGGGTCCTCAGCCACCCGCTTCTTGATCTCATGAACACCTACGGCGTTCGGCTCCTGGAGCCCTTGTCGCATCGCTGGTTCTATGGCGACGTCCTGTTCATCGTTGATCCCTGGATCTGGATTGCCCTCGTCCTCGGCCTTGAATTCTCCTGGCGGGCCGAGCGGCTCGGCCGCAATTGGACGAGGCCTGCAGCCATCGCCTTCACTGCCGTCCTTGCGTATATCGGATTGAATGCCGTCATCTCCGCAGGGGCAGTTGCAGCGACGCGGCCACTCGTTCGAGGGATTGGCGAACCAAGGATGATCGTTGCGGGCGAGGTCCCGCTCGTCTTCTGGCGCCGCGAGGTGATGTGGCGCACCGACAGGCTTGCCGGGACGGCCTCCTTCACGCCGGCCTCGGGAGCAAGGCTCGATCCGAGGATTGTGCCTTTGAACCTTGATGATGCGCGGCTCTCACGCGCTGCGCGCGTTGATCCAGATGTCTGCAACTTCCTCTTCTGGTCGCGCATGCCGCTTGTGATCAACCTCGACGGCAAATCCTATCTCAGCGACCAGCGTTTTCCGGCGCTCCGACGCACCACGTTCATGGTCCCGCTCGACAAGCGGTAAATGAATTCATAACTGGCGCGGCATGAGCACGCGCGGCGAACATCTGGTTCATGCCGATCGCGGTTTCGCGACCGGGGGCGGCATCCTTGCGCGGCTGACTGCGCCGGCTTTCTCCAAGGTCCTTGACCAGATCGACGCCCGGCTCGCTTCGGGCGGGATCGAGACGGCGTTGCCGGACGGCTCAAGGCGGCGCCTCGGATTTCACGGCAAAGGTCCAAAGGCCCTTGTTCGTCTCGCCAGCTGGCTTGCACTGGTACGGCTCGCAACGTCAGGATCGGTGGGCTGGTACAAGGCATGGACGCTTGGCGAGTGGTCGAGCCCCGATCCAGTCACGGTCTTCGAACTCTTCTCTGCGAACGCGGTCGCGCTTGGCGATGTCGGCCGCGCAAAGGGGCCGTTCCG
>DATMHD010000146.1:0-4589 GCA_035555075.1 Sphingomicrobium sp.
AGGGGCCAATAATTAGAGACCCGCGGCGGCTCCAGCTGAAATGCACACTCGATCTCATCTGTGTGGCGTACGGGCGCTAACCTCGACAGAATGGACCCGCCTAGCAAGGTCGCGCCGACTCCTGTGGTGGCGTGGCTATAGAGGAGGGTCGGCTCATCGTCCGCGGCGTGCGAAATCACAACTTTTGCGACTACGAAGGCCCGACTCACGCAATCTGCCGCTGGTCTGGCACGCGGAGGTGAAGGCGCGCCCGCTACTTGGCATCGGATTCCGAATGTCCAAAAAGAACTCGATCACGCCCGTGACTTGAAATGTCAATTCTCGTGCGAACAATAGCTTAGCCCGCCTGTCAGCGAGCATCAGCATGATGGTTACGAGCATGGTAAGAAGACCGTGCGCGCTTCCGACTGCAGCTCGACCGGACGGTTCTGTTTGGGCCAACGTGAGCCGCCAATGTGTTAAGGAGGAGGACGCTGCACAGCTGACTACAAACGCGAGTTCGCGCGCAGGATCCAACTGGATTAGTTTGATGATCGTTAAGATATTGAATATAGCTGAGATTTCGCGATCGGCGGATTCGTTGCTTTCTATTCGGCTATGCGGCGATCCGCAATGTCACCCCTCCAGAATGGACGAGGGCCTCTCCTGTCATACCGAATGGCACACGTCAGCAGGCGAACACTACGAGTATTGAATTGACGGGCACCTTCCTTGTGCCGAGCTGATCTCGTCAGATGTTCGGCAAGTGCCGCAGCCTAGTCTCGACGGTAAGCCGTTTTCCCGGATGGGTTTGAATTTTTTTAGGCGAAAGCTGTAGATTAAATATCGAACTTGGATTACTGGATCGACTTCCTTACTGTGGGGCACGTCCCCGCTGCGCTAGGAGAATGTGAATGGCCGGGTTGCGGAATCGGAAAATAATCGGGGCGCTGATCGCCGGATCCACGCTTTTCAGTTCAACGGGAGCAATTGCTGGCGCGGCGCCGCCCCCGCAACCTGATCCATGGGCGGTGCTTACGCTGATGAATGGCGGCGCTTCGGCCGCCGCGGTTTGCGGCGCCGCAGTCGCTGGCGCCGCAGCAGCAGTTCAGCCAGTCGCTGGATGCGTGCTTCCGCAGATAGGAGCGGTGCCAGTCGAGGGGCAAGCTGTTCCTCCGCCTCCACCCCCGCCTGTCGTCGCTGCGTATGCGCCCCTTTCGGCGCCTCCGATCCCTGTGCTGGTGGTTTTAGCAGCGGTGTTGGCCACAGCGATTTATATCGCTACCAAGGGCCGTAGCCATGTGACAGCTCCAAACAGTCCCGCATAACGTGAATGTACGGGGTTCGCTCTGATTAAGAAGGGAACAGGGACTATGAAGAGCCGCATTTTGATTCGCAGCGCAGTCGCACTTACCGCCGCTGGTACCCTTCCCGCGGCAGTGCTCGCGCAGCCCGCGTGGACACCCGGCGCGGAGATCATTGGGCAGCCAGTCCAGGTCGTGACTAACGGAACGACCAACACAGTTTACCTCGATCCTGGCGGACAGCTGCGTATCGCCACCCCGAATGGCATCATGGTGCCGGGCACCTGGACTGCCGCGAACGGTCAGCTTTGCATGGGCGTCGGCGGCGCCACTGAATGCGTGCCATACCGTGGCCCATTCCAAGCGGGTCAAGCGCAGACGCTGACAAGCTCGTGCGGCGCAACGGAGACATGGCTTGCGCAATCGACCAATCAGCCGCCGATGCGCGGCCAAAGGGGCGAGCGCGGCCGCTAAACGCGCCCGCGGCGTGGAACTCAATTGTGGAAGGCCCGCCTGCTCTGGTGCGCCGGTATCTGGCACGCGCGTCCGCTTGCGTGCTTCGCTTGCTCACGCGCTAACCTCGCTCGAAGCGCGCTAATTCGCCCAACGGGTCGGATCTCATTCGCGTATGGCGTATGGAACAGAATTTAGCGTGCGCCTCACTCGAGGCTGATACAAGGGGGGCCGCTCGTCTCTCTGCGCACCTGCAGCGCCTCAACTCTCGCGAAAGCGCGGCTCAGACATTTAAGTCGTACGTCGTTTTGCGGAAGCAGCGGGCGTGGCTCTACTCGCAATCTCCCTACAAAGGGAGCGCCTGAAAGATGGAGATGAGTGGAATGGCCTGCAATATTTGCCTCTGCACTTCCTTCACCCTCGAGCCATCCACAACCACTATGTCTCCAGGATAGATGGGCGGATCGCTGCTTTCGCCGCGTCGAATGGCCGTGAGGTCAAATGCTGCGGCCTCCCGCTTGCCATCGATCGTCCGAAAAATAGCAACTCTTCGCGGATTTGCATCCGACGTAGTGCCGTGTGCGAGAGCCACTGCTTGGATGAGCGTCATCGGACCGGCAACCGGGTATTGTCCCGGCTGACCTATAGCACCGTCCATCGTAACGACGTGGGCAGTCGACCGTTTGATAGCGACGCTAACGTTGGGGTGCTCGTAATATCTTTTGCCTAACAAGTCGGTCAACTTCTCGTCGAGTTGATCGGTGGTGAGATTGGCCGCCTCCACTTCACCCAAAAGTGGCAGTGAGATGTGCCCCGCGAGGTCGACCGCATAGTCACCAGACACCTCATCGGCCTTGAACACCTTAATGGTGAGCTCGTCCATCGGCGCAATCTTGTAACTCTCCGGCAGCGTTACAAAGTGCTGCTCGTCGGGAGCGGCGAGAGGCTTGTCGTATGGAATGCTCCCGCCCCGCGTGTCAGCACACCCGGCCAAAGAAAATACACTCCCGAAGGCGAGGAACACAGAGACCCAAAGTCGGACGCGCGGTTGCGACATAAAGAACCCACAAGCAGCTTTAGACGGGCTATGCGGCTACCATAGCGATCGAGCTGCAGGAAGCCAAGGTAGGTCCAGTGACTTGCAAAGACACTGCTACTGAATCAGCTCTTACGTCAGCTAGACTTCTTGTGGCACCTCCCAATCCAGAACTTTCGACCGTCCAGCTCCGCTAAATTCGATAAACAGGTGACTGAATCAGAAGGTACGTCGCAGTACTTTTCCCAACTCTCTCAATGTATATTGAACCGGAAGGTCCGACTGGAGCTGTTCACTCCACGTGGCACCTGCGTATAGCCGCTTCCCCGGTAAAGTGACGCAGTGCACCTGCGACGAGTCACATTGGCGACCGTCGACCAGCTCGATGCTGACATTCCCAGTGTTGGTGAACTTCAGCGTCCGACCCGATCGAATGGCGCTGAGTCCCGGCGAGCTAGTTATCGGTCGGACGATGACGAGGACATCGTATCCCACTACTATCTTGAGGCCGGTATCCTTTGATTGGAATTCACCTAACACAGGTTTCACCGTCACTCGAAAGATGCGCTCCTTTTCCGACGGCGGCGCCAAGCTTGCGAGGCGAACGAGCTTGCGCTGGCCAGGCTCGAGCACCATCCTGGCTGGCGTTACAAGTAGTCCGAGCTTCTCCGGGTCCGGATCGGTTCGGACCCTCTCGTCAGCGGTTCCCGCATCGAGGATCTCGCGTGGTTCAACGGCGATATATGCGCGGTCGGGAGAGTTATTCCACACTTCAACATCGTCTTTGAGCTGCTTGCCTGGCTGTAGCTCGACGATGAGGTAACTGAGGAATATATCGGCTTGCGCGGTCGAGACGACAAAGAACAGCATTGCGGTTGCTATGGCAATGCGCATGAGCCATTCACGTAATATCATCTGCAGAGCACCCTTCCTAAGGCGGCATAATCATTCTTAACAGCCAGCTTTCCAAGCTGCACCTTGCACTGAGCGTTCTCGCCCACGGTGAGAGTATCGTTGCGTGTTACGTCCACTTGGAAATAGCCCTTTGAGTCGGTCTCCGACATCCCTCGGTCAGACCGCACAAGAGCGTTGGCGATGGCGCTGCCGTCCGGGCGGATAGCTTGGCCGAAAACGGTAAAATATGACTGAGCTTCCCACCGGAGAGTTTCGACATTTCCTGGATAGAGAGTCACCTGCCTAGTAGACGCATCGAAAATCACCGGATCGGCATCGGTTGGGACCAGCCGTACTTTGTACAAATGGTAGGCGGGCAGAAAGAAAGAGAGCCGCTGACCGACCCGAATCTGGCCACGCGATGTGCCGTCCATGACCACGTTAAACGGTACATCGGAGGCGTCGCCGGCGACGGAGAGCATGATTGCACTTTGGTCGAGCTCCTTGGCGCCAATCACGGCGCCATCGGTCGACGCCGCGACGGCCGATTGGAAAGTGACGCCGTACTGGGTGGCCGCCGAGCCCTCGAAATTGTGAAGCACGTCCGCGCGCAGATTGCCGAACCGATTTGTGGCGCCGCCGCTCGCCCGAATGGAAGTCGAATCGATGCTTCGATCTGCCCCAGCCTCGAGGCTGAGCAGCGTCCCTCCTTCGCTTCCGCCAGAATATTGAGCGGCAATCGACGCGACGGCGCGACGGCTTGCGGTATCTGGTTCACCTCGCCGCGACTGGCTGGCGGCTCCAGCCGAGCCGGAGACAGAGACGCGGCCGGACGTGAAAAGTACCCGTAAACCGCCGAAAACCGCAGTCGTCCTGGGGGTGCGCTGGGCACTTGAATCTAATACAATCTGAAAGCCGTTGCG
>DATMHD010000147.1:0-2778 GCA_035555075.1 Sphingomicrobium sp.
AGAAGAGGCTGGAAGTGCATGACGCCGGCCATGGCTTCTACCGCGTGGTCCTGCACTACGGCTTCATGGAGGAGGTCGACATCCCGAAGGATCTCGCGCGGGTCGACACCTGCGGCGAGCCGTTCAACATGATGAGCACCAGCTTTTTCCTTGGCCGCCAGAAGCTGATCGCGTCGAAGCGGCGTGCCGGCATGGCCTTGTGGCGCGAGCGGCTGTTCGCGTGGATGCTCAAGAGCTCTGAAAGCGCGATGGAATTCTTCAAGCTGCCGACGAACCGCGTGGTCGAGCTCGGCAGCCAGCTGCAGATCTAGCGCGCGATCAGTTCCGCTGCCCTGAGCGCCAGCTCGGTGCGGTTCTCGACATGGAACTTGTCGAAAATGGCATGGAGATAGACCTTCACGGTGCCCTCGGTAACGCCGAGCTCCGACGCGATGTCGCGGTTGCGGAGGCCCTGCCTGACGAGCTCAACCAGCTCGCGCTCGCGGCGGGTCAGCGGCGGCGCCGACGCGGCCTTGGCCTCGGCCTGACGGGTCCGCTCGACGATTTCCGGATCGACCCATTTCTTGCCCGCGACCACCGCATCCATGCACTCTGTGAGGAGGCTTGGGTCGGACGTCTTCAGAACCATTCCCTCAGGGTCGAGATCGGATGCCGCGAGCAGCTGCGCCTCGTCCATGCCTGCGGTAAGAAGGATCACCCAGGGGCGCGAACGGTTGCGCGAAATCTTGCGCAGGACATCAAGTCCGGATCCGTCGGGCAGGTTCACGTCAAGCAGCAGCAGGTCGGGTTTGAGAGCGGCGATCTTCTTGCCCGCTTCGGCAACGGTCCGCGCGCGATCGAGGAGCTCATAATCGCTTCCTCGGAGCAGCATCTGCAACGCAGCACCAATCATCGGGTGATCGTCGACCAGTAGCACTCGTGTCACGCGGCGGCTCCTGCAAGTGGAAGTCGGATGAGGATATTGGTCGATCCCGGCTCGGATACCAACTGAATTGAACCGTGGGCGCGCTCGACGCGCTCCTTGAGCGACCAGGGCTCTGCAACGTCGCCGTTCGCCTTTGCGAACCCGGAGCCATCGTCCTTGACCTGGAGCTGCAGCTGATCGTTGTCGACCGACAGCTCGACGTCGACCCGTTTGGCGCCGCCATGGCGGACTGCATTGGCAACGGCTTCGCGAAGCATTTGATGAAGGTCGAGCTGGAGGCGAATTGGGATCGAGCCGTGGTTGCCATTGGCGGCGACGCTGCAGTCCACCGACCATTGCTGGCCCAGGCGCTCTGCAAGGGCGCGCAGCTCAACGACGGCATCGGCAAGCTCGAGATCGCGGTCCCGGCGCAGCGCGAGAAGAAAACCCCGAATCTCGCCCTGCTCTTCGACCAGCAGCCGTTTCAGCTCATCCAACTCGGACCCGACTTTGGTGCCGGCCTGGGCGGCCCGTTTTATTGCTTCAACGCGAAATGCGGCGCCAGCCAGGAACTGGACGATGGAATCATGGACGTCACGCGCCAGCGACAGGCGGGTTCGCGCCGCGGCACCGCTTTCGATTGCAGAAAGCAACACGTGACGGTCGAGGATTGCGCCGGTCGTGCTGCCGAGCTCCCGGCCGACGTCGATATAATCGGTGGAAAGACTTGGAATGTCCCAAAGGACGAGCCAACCCTGCTGCGCCCCGGTCCGAACCTCGGCAATCAGGCCCTGGGTCAGTCCAAGCTCGCGAGCCTCGCCGACGTCGATCGCCGCCGAGGCAGCAAGGAAGCGGAAACGGCCCTCGGGCGCACGGGTAAGGGCGCGGTTCCGGGGAACATCGAACAGGAGGGCTGAATCGGCCAGCGCGGTCGTGTCACGCACAAGGGCGCGTTCGGCATTGAAGCTCCGTGACTTGCCGTCGACCAGCGCAAATCCGTCGGAAGGCTCTTCACCTGGGGAGCCAACCAACAGCGCACCCGAAGTTGCCTTCGTCCCCTGCAACGCCAGGCTCAACGCACGGGCGAGCGGGTTTTCGTTTTCAACCAGGCCACCGAAGTCATCGGCCTGCAGAAACGTCCTTGCGAAGCGCTGGTGCACGCCAAACCAGATCAGCAGCAAAGTGAGGATGAACAGGTTCGCCGCGCGAAGGACGAATCGCTGAAGCTCGAAACCGACCGAGCCGGACAGGATGAACCCGCCGATCAGGAACAGGATGATGAGAACCGTCGCGGTCAGCGCGGTCTCTCGCCAGCTCCAACGCACCGCGGCCGAAAGCAACGGGAGAATGAAGAACAGGACAAACGGGCTGCTCCAGCCGGTGGATGAGAAGGCGAGGCCCGTGAACACCGCCATGTCGACGCCGTGCGTCAGGAAGGACAAGCGGGCGTCGAGCCACCAGTTCTTCCATGTAATCGCGGCAATCAGCACCGCCCAAGCGGCATAGAGGATCAGGAAGGGATAGGTTTGGGTCAGCTCTGTCGAGCTGCGACCGAACATGATGATCACGAAGAGGGTCATGGCAAGCATGACCCGGCCGAGCGCGATGACCCGACCGCTGTGAAACTTGAACAGGCTGCGAAGAGTGTTTTCCTGCAGGGCGGCACCCCCATCCGTGCCCGGTCAGTCTAACGCATCGCGGGCCAAGGTAAATCTCGAAACCGGCTCGTCGGCCACTCACCGAATCAGGCCGGTCCATAAGCATGCCTTATTGTCCGGCGGGCCCATTTGGTTGGGCGCGCTGGCGAGTCGCGAGTTAGAGGCGCGACCCGATCGCGGGCCGGCAGGAAAGATATAGCTTATGACCGATTCACA
>DATMHD010000148.1:0-3468 GCA_035555075.1 Sphingomicrobium sp.
TCACTCTCAAATATCTCGTCGAGGACAATCCGCGCTACAAGGTGAGCGCGATTGCCGATGATGCGGACACGGGGATCGCGGCAGCCGAACGGCACCAGCCGGACCTCGTCCTGCTTGATCTTCATCTCGCGCATGGGACGACGGGATTTTCGGTCGCTGTGCGTCTCAACGATCTTGGTGTCCCCTGCCTGTTCGTAAGTGGCAAGGCGCCGCGCTTCCCGATGCCGGATCTTGCGCTTGGCTGCCTCATGAAGCCATTCACCGCCGAGGATGTGCACCGCTCGCTCGCGGCAGCAGAGGACCTCCTTCGGGGCCGCGAGACACTGCGTCCGAAGATGCCGGAAAATCTGACGCTCTACGAGCCAGCAAACGACGGTGCGGTGAACGAGCCCGGCTTCATCCCGTCGAAGCGCTCGCTAAGGACGCGCCTCGAACATTGGATTGCCGGCCAGCAACATTAGAGGGTCATCATGCCGGGACGGGGCTCCCGCAATCCAAGCGTCGTTCCCGTGAGCTGGGCTCCGGCGTCGAGCAGGGCCTGCCGCCGTCCCCTGATCTGAGCGTTCCGCTGAACCTCCTCCAGCGGAAGGAGGGTGGCGATGGAAGGATGCGCCAGCGTCCGCTCGACGAATGCGGCGGTACGCGGCCAGCGGCTCTGGTCGGTGCTGAAGCCGGCGTAGGCGCCGTTCCTGAAGAAGCTTGCAAGAGAGATGTCGGCGACGCCGATGTGACCGAAAAGGAAGCCGCCGGAAGGAAGCTCCTTCTCGAGGTAATCGAGCGCCTGTGGGATATCCTCATCGATCGCCTTCCTGACCCGGGTCTCGTCGGCCGCTTCGCCCCAGACGTTGGGGCGCACGAGCTTCTGGTAGAAGAGGCTCCAGATGAAGAGATCGCCAAGACGCGTATCGGCGAACTCCTCGAGCCAGCGGGCACGGGCCCGCTCCCGCGCATCGGCCGGAAACAGGGCATGTCCTGGATAGGCGTCCTCGAGATAGGCGCAGATGACGGAAGAATCGCTGATTGAGAAGTCGCCGTCGATGAGGACCGGAATCCGGCAAAGCGGACTTAGGCGGCGAAAATCGTCATTTCCGTAAAAGGGCGTGATCGGGTCGACTTCATATTCAAGCCCCTTGAGGTTCATACACGCAAGAACCTTGCGCACGTAAGGACTGACGTAACTGCCGATGATCGTGAGGGGCTTGGTCATTCCCGTTCCTTGCAGGCATGGGCACCTTGTCGCAAGCACTGGACACGCTGCATTTGTAGCGCTACATATGTAGCGTTATTAGCTCCAGAGGTTCCCATGAATCGCATCCTTCCGCTGTTCGCTTCTGCTCTTGCAGCATCCGCTCCCGCGCTCGCGACGGAAACGGTCGCAGTTACCGCCTTCCAGTCGATCGAACTTCATGGCGGCGGCGACATCCTGCTGAAAAGGGCGCCGGTCCAGCATGTCACCATCACCGAGGGAAGCAGCCGGTTCACAAACGTCCAGGTTCTCAGCCGCGGGCGCTTGAGGATCGACGCCTGCAACGCGCAATGTCCGAGGAACTACCGACTGAACATCCTTGTCGAGAGCCCCACAGTCCCCATTCTGGCGATCGACGGTGGAGGAAAGATTACTGCCGCCGAAGGTTTTGCGGGACAGCGGCAATTGGTTGTTGCGGTAAACGGAGCCGGTATCGTCGATGCAACGAAGGTTCAGGTCGATACTGCGACTGCCGCAGTCAGCGGCGGGGGCGAGATCAAGCTTCGGGCACTTCGCGCACTGACCGCCGCCGTCAACGGCGGCGGTCTCGTCCGTTATTGGGGAAATCCCCGGCTGACGACTGCAATTCGTGGTGGAGGGGCAGTGCGCGCTTCTCAATGATCAGCAGGCAGCTCGATGGCTTTCACCCCGGCTGGACTGAACTCGAGACCGACCGTCAAAAGCGCCCGGAATGCATTGTAGCCACCAGTCCCCGGATGGAACGCATGGAAGAAGAGCTGCGGCTTTCCATCTAGACCAGGTGCGACCGACGCATGGCCTGGCGCCAGCCATTCGCGTGTCGAACGAAGGAGGGGCTCACCCTGCTTTGTGTAGGGCCCCATCGGGTGCTCAGCAACGGCAACGCCGATCCCGTAGGACGGCGTTGAAAAGTCGTTGCCGGCATAGAAAAGCCAGTAGCGGCCCTCCTGACTGGTGACGAAAGGACCCTCGATGAGATGCCCCTCCCAGTCGAGGTCATTGCAAAGGACAATCCGGTTCTCGCCGACGAGCGAACGTCCATCCTCACTGATGCGTTGGGCGCGGATCGGCGTCGTCATCGCTTCAAGAATGGTCGCTGCCAGGCCGAAGTCGACCAGCGCCTGGCGGATCTTGGTCCAGTTCGCGAGCGCGGCCTCGATCAGGGGATGCATGAGGAAGAAACGCACCATCGGCCGCTGAACGTTGGCGAAGGGCACGATGGCCGCTGCAAAGGCAGCCGTCCGTCGATCTGCCTCCACGTCGAACAACCTGTCGATCAGTGCCGGATACTTCCGCAAGAGCATCGCCAGCGGACGGGGCCAGATGCTGTTCGTATCGTCTTTCCAGAAGAGATACTTCTCGCCCTGGGCATCGACGAACAGGTGAGAATCGATGACTCCGCCGCTCATCTGAGGCTGGGTCCCATCATAGCCAAGGCCCGTGGTGTTGACGGCCTTGCCGGTGATCAGTGGGAGGCCATTATCGCTCCACGGTCCGAGAGGGGAGGGCGCGCGAGCAAGACCAATCGCAAGCGCATTGTTGATCTGCCGCGCCGTGAAGACCATCCAGTACTCATCGCCGACCTTGGCTATTTCCGGGGCCCAGAAGTCGGCGGCGTTCCGACCCTTCGCTGCCCACTCCGGACCTCTCCCCGCCGGGAAAGCGAAGCCGCTCGGCTCCCAATGCTCAAGATCTGCCGAATGGAGGATCGGAAAGGCGTCTGGCGCATCATTGGAAGTGCAGCAGAGCCAGTAATCCGCGCCGTCCTTCAGCACTGCCGGGTCCCCATACCCGACCAGGATCTGGGGATGCACATTTTCCGTCAACAGCGGTTGCCAGTGGAAATCCGATTCCGGATGTTCAGCGGCATCCGCGAAAATGTGCGGAACGCGTGTCCCGAACCTGCGCGCAAGTTCCAGGAAGAATGCCGAAAAGTCCTGCTGCGTCGCGCTTGGCACCACAAAGCTCGACGAGCGCTCGCCTGATGTGACGTCGATGCGGAAGCCCTCGCCTTGCACCCCGGCATCGAGAGTGAAACGGAGGCCTGGGCCTGCGTCGATCGGTGTGTCAGCCATGCATACGTTCAATGCGCGTGGCCGAGGATGGATGCCCCGCGTGGATTCGAACCACGATTGACGGAGTCAGAGTCCGTAGTCTTACCATTAGACGACGGGGCAGCTTGGAAGCCCGGCGAGATAGAAAGGGCGTTCAAACCTGTCAACGGCGCGCCGAACCTCCCGCGG
>DATMHD010000149.1:0-6241 GCA_035555075.1 Sphingomicrobium sp.
TCGAGCGTCGGTGCCTCTGTAAGCAGCATGACCGCGGCATTCTCGGGCCCGTGCGGCATGATGCGGCGAGCCGTCGTCGAGGCCAGGGGCAGCTGGGTGCTGCTCGCAAGCCACGACTGGAGGTCCACCAGCGTCTCGTGCGAGGGAGGAGCAATGTTTGGAATGGGTGCCGTTTCAGGAGGCGCCGGCCGGACGCGCGGCGCGGAGGGTTTCAGCCAGTCCCGGGGCTCTTCCTGGACGGCGACGTCGACGCCGGCCTCAAGCCACCAGGCCAACGCGCTGCGCGCCTCGGCATTGCCGATCAATTCTACCGTCCCTCCCACGGCGCATACCTCACCTCCCATTGACGCCATGGTCAAGGAATTGGCAGGGCAGACGAGTCGAAATGTGTGGACAGCGCGACGAGACGCGCGTTGGCCGGCTGCAGCTGGAATAAAGGGAAGCGCATGAGCGAACGCGAATCCATGGCGTATGACGTGGTGATCGTTGGCGCCGGTCCGGCCGGGCTTAGCGCGGGCATCCGCCTCAAGCAGCTTGCCGGCGAGGCCGGGCGCGAGCTTAGCGTCTGCATCCTTGAAAAGGGGAGCGAGGTCGGCGCCCACATCCTTTCAGGCGCAGTCGTTGATCCGGTTTCCCTCAACGAGCTCCTGCCGGACTGGAAGGAGCGCGGCGCACCGATGGGTGTCCCCGTCACAGAGAACCACCATTGGGTTCTCGGCAAGAAGGGTAAGTTTGCGATCCCGGAAGTCCTCATGCCGCCGTTCATGAGGAATGCCGGCAATTTTACGCTTAGCCTTGGGAACCTCTGCCGCTGGCTCGCGAGCGAAGCGGAAGCGCTGGGCGTCGAGATCTTCCCCGGGTTTCCGGCCTCCGAACTACTGTTCAATGACGACGGATCGCTGAAGGGTGTCGCCACCGGCGACATGGGCATTGCACGGGATGGCTCGCGTCGCCCGGACTACCAGCCTGGAATGGAACTCCATGCCCGATACACTTTCCTCGCAGAAGGGGCGCGAGGCCATCTCACCAAGCGCCTGACCGAAATCTTCGGCCTCCGCGACAAAAGCGGGCCTCAGGTTTTCGGACTTGGTATCAAGGAATTGTGGGATGTTCCTCCCGAGAAACATAAGCCCGGAAGAGTGATCCACACGCAGGGTTGGCCGCTCGACGATGCCTGGGGAGGAGGCTTTCTCTACCACCAGGAGAACAACCAGGTCGCACTCGGTTTCATCGTCTCGCTGGATTATTCCAACCCTTACATCTCGCCGTTCGAGGAAATGCAGCGATGGAAGTCGCATCCCTCGATCCGTGCCGAGATCGAGGGAGGAAGACGCGTCTCCTATGGCGCAAGGGCGATCAACGAGGGTGGCTACCAGGCGATCCCGAAGCTTGCCTTTCCCGGCGGCGCCCTCATCGGCTGTTCCGCGGGCTTTGTGAACGTGCCCCGGATCAAGGGTACGCACAATGCGATGAAGTCGGCGATGCTCGCTGCCGAAGCGGCGTTCGACGCGATTTCGGAAGGGCGCTCGGCAGACGTCCTCGATCGCTATCCGCAAGCTGTCCGATCCAGCGGGATCGAGCGCGACCTCAGGATGGTTCGGAACGCGCAGCCGGCAGTGGCTCATTGGGGAGGTCTTGCAGGGACTCTCTATGCAGGGCTCGACATGTGGTTGAACTATCTTCGGATCGGCGTTCCCTGGACGCTCAGGCACAAGCCTGATCATTCGCGGCTGAAGCCCAAGGAGGCGGCTGCGCCGATCGACTATCCCAAGCCCGATGGCACGCTCACGTTTGACCGCCTCTCGTCGGTGTTCATCTCAAACACCAATCATGAGGAAGACCAGCCGGTTCACCTGACGCTCAAGGACGCCGACATACCAGCCGCCATCAACCTGCCGGTCTATGCCGGCCCAGAGCAGCGCTATTGCCCGGCAGGGGTCTATGAATTTGTCGATGGCGGGAATGACGGACCCAGGCTTCAGATCAATGCGCAGAACTGCGTCCACTGCAAGACCTGTGACATCAAGGACCCTACCCAGAACATCAACTGGGTCACTCCCGAAGGCGGCGGAGGGCCCAATTACCCGAACATGTAAGTGGCTTGCCGGCGGCGCTGCGGTGGTGCTTGCACTGAGCCCGGCGCATGCGTCAGCACGGATCGGCGTCCCTGACGCCGCCCGGACCTATGTCGAGGCCAGGGCTGCTGCGATGAGCGGCGAGCATGCCCGTGCAGCGCAGCTTCTTGCAGCGCTTGCAGAGGCCCAGCCCCAGCAGGTCGACATCGCCCGCAAGGCGCTGAGCGAAGCCATTGGCTCGGGTCAGATGGACCTTGCGCTCGGCCTTTCCCGCGCAATGCCGACGGCGAAGCTTCCCGGCGACGCTCGGCTCCTCCTTGCAGGCGCGGAAATCAGGCGCGGAAACCCCGACCGCGCGCTTCTTTGGCTGACGCCCAGCGGTGACAATGGCGATCTTACCTTCCTCGCGCCGCTTATCCGGGCATGGTCGGCTGCCGATCGCGGCAATATCGATCTGGCGATCGCGACGCTCGACCAGCTGCCGCGCAACAACCTTCTCCTGCCGATGGTGCCGGAGGAACGGGCATTCCTCCTCCTGAAGGCGCGGCGGACGGCTGAAGCCGAGCCGCTCGCTCGCCAGGTCGTGGGTCATGCCGGCAGCCGCGAGCAGCGTCTCCGCCTCGCGTTCGCCGACGCCTTCCTTGCTGCCGGCGATCGCCAGCGCGCCCTGATGATCATCGAGGGGATGGGGGAAGGCGAGAGCGCGGCGCGGCGGCGGATCATGGCGGGGAAGACGAGCGGCCTCGCCGTCGACAACCTGCCCAGGGCCTATGCCGAGGTCATCAATGCCTTTGCATCCGATCTCATGCGCGTGCAGCGGGCCGCGCCTCCGATAGGCCTGATCCAAATCTCACGATACGTCGATCCGCAGAACAGCAGCACGACTTCTCTCCTGGCGCTCCTTCTGTCGCGCCAGGACCGTGACGAGGAAGCGCTCGCGCTGCTTCGGAGCGTGCCCTTGAGCGATCCGCTGATTGCTCAGGTTCGTGACGTGCAGATCCGGATTCTCACCGGCAACAAGAAGTTCGACGAGGCCTATCGGATTGCCTCGAGCGCGGCGGCCGACCGGAATGCGGAGCCCACCGATTTCTCGCGTCTCGGCGACGTGCTCCAGGCGATGAAACGCCCGAGCGACGCAGCCGCAGCTTACGGGCGCGCGATTGCGCTTGCGCAGGCGCAAAACCAGCGAAGCGAGCTCTGGACGCTCATGCTCCTTCGGGCAAACGCGCTCGAGGACGCAAATCGCTGGCCCGAGGCACGCCAGACCCTGCAGCAGGCGCTCGCGATCGCCCCCGACCAGCCGCTCCTCCTCAACTTCATGGGCTATGGCGAGCTCGAGCGAGGCGAAAACGTGGTCGCGGCCGAGGCGATGATCCGCAAGGCGAGCGAGCTTGCGCCGGATGATGCTTCGATCACCGATTCGCTCGGCTGGGCAGAGTTCAAGCGGGGCAAGGTCGATGAGGCGATCGGAACCCTGCAGCGGGCAGCGGAGAAGGATCCGGATCAGGCCGAGATCCAGGAACACCTTGGCGATGCCCTCTACAGGTCGGGGCGGCGCTACGAGGCCCGTTTCGCGTGGAATGCCGCGCTGGTGACGGCGGAGGACGATATCGCGACGCGCGTCCGCGCGAAGCTGGTCAGCGGACTTACAACCGCTAACGCCGCCCCTTGAGCGCTCCTCTTCGAGAGGTTGCGCCGGCAAAGCTCAACCTCGCGCTTCATGTCAGGGGGAAGCTTGCCGACGGTCGCCACGCGATCGAAACCATTTTCGCCTTCTGTACCGATGGTGATCGCCTCTCGGCCTGCGGTGCCGGGGAGGTCTCGCTGATGATCGAAGGCCCTTTCGGCCGAGCTCTTCCCGAGGCGAGGGACAATCTCGTGATGAAGGCGGCGCGCCTCTTGGCGGAGGCCGCGGGACCGGACAAAGGTGCTTCTCTGGTTCTCGAGAAGATTCTCCCCGTGGCTTCGGGAATTGGCGGAGGTTCGGCCGATGCTGCCGCGGCGCTGAGGCTCCTTACGTCTTTATGGGCGATCGATCCCAGGCACGCCGAGACCATCGCTCCGCTTCTCGGAAGCGATGTCCCCGCATGCCTTCTTAGCCTTCCGATGCGTGGCGAAGGGGCGGGCGACCAGCTTGCTCCCTTGGACCTTGGCGATATTTCGGGATCGCCGGTCTTGCTGGTCAATCCCGGGATCGCCCTTTCGACAGCCGAAGTCTTCGCACACTGGGATGGAAATGACCGCGGGCCGCTTGGGGAATGGCGGGAGGGCCGGAACGACCTCGAGAAGGCCGCGATAGCACTCGTGCCGGAGATTGGCTCGGTGCTTTCCTGGCTGTCCGCGCAGCGAGGCACGACCTTTGTGCGCATGTCGGGCTCAGGGGCGACCTGTTTTGCACTGTTCGAGAGTGAGGATGCACGCGACGCCGCCTCGGCAACGGTTCCCCGGCAATGGTGGCGCCTGCCGACATACCAGCGCTAGGGGCACGCGCATGACAGGACGCCCAATCCTTACCGCCGAGGCCATGCGCGCTGCCGAGCAAAGCGCGATCGAGGCGGGCACCGGTGTCGAAACGCTGATGGAGCGCGCAGGAGCGGCGCTTGCCGATGCTGCCTTCCGGTTTGCGGGACCAATGCCGGCATTGATCCTTTGCGGACCCGGCAACAACGGGGGAGACGGCTACGTTGCCGCTCGACAGCTTGCAGGACGGGGCGTCGATGTTCGGGTCGCGGCGCTCGCCGAGCCGAGGAGCGCTGCCGCGACCTCGGCCCGCAGTCAATGGCATGGTGAGGTCGAACAGCTCTCCAGCGAAACCGCAGCCTGTCCCCTGGTCATTGATTGCCTGTTCGGGACAGGTCTTAGGAAAGGCCTGGAAAAACCTGTATCTGAACAACTTGCAAGGCTCTGCGCTGCCTCCCTTCTAAGTATCGCCTGCGACCTTCCGAGCGGCGTCGATACAGATAGCGGATCCGTTCTGAGCCCCGTGCCGACATTTGCCATGACCGTTGCCTTTGGGGCGCTCAAGCCTGCGCACCTCCTCCATCCGGCGATGCACAGGTGCGGACGACTGGTGCTTGCCGACATTGGCATTGCAGAGGACGGATCGTGGCACGAAATCGGAATGCCGCTTCTCCCTCCGCTCGAGCCCGGCATGCACAAATATACACGCGGGCTCGTGCATGCGCTCGCCGGCAAGATGCCGGGGGCGATTGCGCTTGCAGCAAGGGCAGCAGCGCGCGCCGGGGCTGGTTATGTCCGGATAAGCACGTCGCGTCCGATCGAGGGCCTCCCGTCCTCGATCGTGCAAGTCGACACGGCCGAAGTGAACGACGAGCGCATCGGTTGCCTCCTTGTCGGCCCGGGGATGGGGGATATTCCGCAGGTGCTGACGCTTGCACTCACTTCGCGCGCGCCCAAGGTCATCGATGCCGATGGGATCACGCATTTGGGAGAGCCTGAGCGACTGAAGGGGCAGGACGCGATCATTACGCCCCATGAAGGCGAGTTCCGCAAGCTCTTCGGCGAGATTGCGGGTCCGAAGACCCAAAGGGCGCTCGAGGCCGCCCGCCGGACCGGCGCAGTCGTCGTCTACAAGGGCGATGACACGGTTGTTGCCGCTCCCGACGGACGGGTTGGTCTTCGGCCTCCGGCACCGGCATGGCTTGCGAGCGCCGGGACAGGAGATGTCCTTGCCGGGATGATCGCAGCATTCCGGGCGCGGGGCATGGAGGCGTTCGAAGCGGCGTCCGCGGCCGTATGGCTTCACGGGCGGGCAGCGCAGGTCGCGGGCCCGGCGATGATTGCAGACGACCTTGTTTGCGCCATTCCGGGCGCGCTCGCGCTTCTCGCATGAACGAACTCATCGTGCGCATTGCCGCAAGGGGCGACGGGGTGACACCAAGCGGTCGCCATGTGCCGTTCGGCGTTCCTGGCGATGCGGTCCTCGACGATGGTGCGCTTGCCTTTGGCCCGCATCATCAGGAGCCACCATGCCGCCATTTCCCGGAATGTGGTGGTTGCCAGCTCCAGCACGTCGATGACGAGGCCTATGGAAGCTATGTTGGATCCCGGATCGAAGGGGCCCTTTCGCAGCATGGCCTCGAGACGCTGGTGCGCCGTTCCTATATGTCGCCCCCGATGACCCGGCGACGAGCCTCGATGAAGGC
>DATMHD010000150.1:0-6225 GCA_035555075.1 Sphingomicrobium sp.
CGGCGCTTCCTTCCATGTACCAGCGAGGAGTTAGGTTTCTCGGGCTCGTCAGGAAATTGTAGAAGATCGATTCCGGATGCTTCTGAAGCGGCACCGGCTTGCCGCCGAGGAAATGCCGCCAGAACGCATCCTTGCTGTTCCACACATCGATCGTTCCGACGTGCGTGAGCTCATGGTTCATGAGCGTGAAGAAGCGCTCGCCGGGCGAGAAGGTCTCCATCGAGAGTGACAAGGGCGCAACGTCGAGGAGGACCATGTTGCTTGGTGATCCAAGCGCCGCGGCGTTCCCGTAATCGGCAAAGTCCTTGAGGAGGATGGTCGTCGGCTCCCACGGCTTCCAGCGGAGGTTCTTCTCGTGGAAGGCGAGTGAATTCTCATAGGCCCGCGCAATGTAGGGAGTGAGATAGGTCTGGATGGGATCGATGTAGAGTAAGGTGAGATCCCGCGTCTCAAGCGTCGAGAGATGGAAGCCCGACGCGTCCTGCGGGACATGCTGCGGACCCTTTTGCTCGTCGGACGTCCTCGTCGGCGCCGGCGCATTGGGCGCGCTCGGCGCCGGCGTCGCCGGTTCGGCGGGAGGTGAAACTTGAGGTGCCGGCGGAACCGCGTCTGGCTTTTCAACGACGCTCGTTGTGTCGGGCGGCGGCGGTGGCGGTGCCGGCTTGGTCGCCGACTGGCCAAGTGCGGCGCTCGCCGATGCAAGAAAGACGAGCGCCGTCGTGCAATATGCAAGACGGCGCCCGTTGATACGCTCGACCCCCATCGACCCCCCGGGTGTGCGTCAGTCGCTGTGGGACTGAGACACCCCAGCCTGGTTGAGTGCCGCCGAGAAGCTCGGGTTGGCCATGAGCGCCGCAAGATTCGGCTGCGCCGCGAGGGCCTGGAGAGCCTTCGCATTCGACGACAGGGTCGCCATTGCCGCTGCATTCTTGCTGACGGCCGAGAAGGCCTGCGGGTTCCCCAGCATCGCCGAGAAGGCTTGCGGATTGGCCTGGATCGCCTGCGACACGCCGGCATTCAGCTGGCCGGCTGCTGCTGCCGACGCCATCACCGACTGCGCATCGAATGCCTGGAGCGCCTTGGATGCAGCGCTGAGCTGTCCCGCATTGCTCGCGAGATTCCCGAACGCCGAAGCGCTGTTGCCAATCGCCAGCATGAGCTGCGGACCCATGAGATGAGCGCTGTTCGAAAGGCCCGCAAACGCGAGCGAATTGCTGCCGATCGCCTGGAAGACCCTCGGGTCGGCAGAAATCGCCTTCATTGCCGCATTGTCGGCCGCGAGCTGTTTGAACGCGACTGCATTGCTTGCCATGCGCGCATCATTTGCAGCCTTGGACGCTGCATCGCGGAACGCATTCGCATTATTGGCGAAGCTGCTGAACGCCGATCCCTTGGAGAGGATCGCCGAAAATGCCTCGGGGTGCGCAGCAAGCGCCGCAAACGCTGCCGAATGACCCGAGATCGCCTGGAGCGCCTTGGGTTGGCCGGCAATTGCTGCGAACGCGGAGGGATTACCTGCAAGCCCTGAGATCGCGGCGTTGGAAACACCAGCCGACTGGAGCTGCTGAGCTGCTGCAGCAGCGCTGTTCACAAGGCCCGCAAGTGACTGCGGTTGTCCCGACAATCCCTTGAATGCACCAGCGTTCGAGGCGAGCGAGCTGAACACCGATGGATCAGCGTTGATCGCCTTCATCGCCGAATTGTCGCTTGCAAGCCGTCCGAAGGCTGCAGCGCTGCTTGCCATGCGCGCATCGCCTGCAGCCTTCAAAGCAGCATTCTCGAAGGACTTGGGATCATTTGCGAACTGCGCGAATGCCGCGGCATTCTTCGTGATCGCCGACAGGACGTCAGGCTGGGACGCAAGCGCCTTCATCGCTTCCGGATGCCCTGCGATCGTTCCCATGAGCGCTGCATTGGCCTCGTGGGACTTTGGTGCCCAGGACGAGGCGCTCTGAGCGGCCTTGATGAGACCGTCGAAGGCGTTGGGATTGCCCGCAAGGCCGCTGAAGGCTTTCGGGTTCGCCATGATTGCAGCCATCACCTGCGGCTGGCCGGCGAGCGCCTTGAAACCCGGGTTGGCGGCCAGCGCGCGGAAATTGGGATCATGGACCATCAGCTCGAAAGCATCGGTCTGCATGAGCTCGGGAACGGAAGTGTCCCCAAGGGTCACGTCCTTGTCGCTGACCTGGCTCGAAACATAGCGCTCCGCCGGCGCGATCGTACCTGCACTGGGTCCAAGCGGCGGATAGACGCGCCCAAGACCATAAGCTCCCAGTCCGACGGCGAGGATCGCCGCGCTGGTCAGAATCATTCGACGACTGTGGTGAGTAGAAACCATCGTTGCCATTGATGCCCCCTTGACAGAGTCAAGACGCGTAATGTGCCGTTTTGTTAATGGAAAGTCAACGAAAGTCGGCCGCCAGACACATATTTGTGGATCTGTTATATCATTGAAAACTGGTGGGTTTTTATTGACGTGGATTGCAGTCGAGCGGAATCCTGCAATCCTTTTAACCATTTAGTGAAGGGTTCCTGGAAAGGATGTTTTCCTAAACCTCGTGGCAGGTGAGGGAGAAAGCCATGCGTTTGTCCATGACTTTGCTTGCTATGCTGAGCCTCAGCGGCACGTCAGTGCTCGCCCAGCCGGCAAAACACGCGCTTCCCAGGGCAGCGGAGGCGGCGCCCAAGCCGCCGGTGGTCGTGCTTGCGTCTGCGGATGCGGATCATGCCGTCGCTCCTGCGCCATCGCAGCCCTCGACCGAACCCAAGCGTCCCGCACCGCGCATTACGCATTGCCGCTGTGGCGATCCCGCACCTGGCGACGAGACGCCCGAACAATAGTCCTTACCTGCTGACCTGAGCGATCTGCGGCTTCACTGCCCGGATCATCGGGATGTCGCCATCCCCGACTGCCGCGAACGCTGCCCAGTAGAATGGGTGCGACGTGTTCACGTCGTCCATCAGCTGTCGCTGCGAGAGGCGGAGCGCAGTCACGGTCGGGGTCCCGGGCGGCGCGGAGAAAAGGCCCGTGATGAGGCGCTCGGTCGCATTATAGTCATCGGGTACCGGCCAGTGGCTTGCGATCACGAGCCGTCCTCCGGCGCCGACGAAGGCGCGTACGAGGCCGTCCAGCGCGACATCGCCGCCACCCGAAAGTCCCGCCTGCTGCGTTGCTGCCGCTGTTGCCTTTCCGGCGGTGTCGCAGGCCGAAAGGATGACGACATCTGCATCGATATGAAGGTCGAAGATCTCGCGGAAGGTGAGGAGACCGTCGGACCCGTTTCCGCCAAAGCTCGTCAGAAGTGCAGGCTGCGCCGCGCACTTTGGCGCGCGGGCGGTGACGACACCATGGGTTGCGAAGTGGAGGATGCGGTACTGGGCAAGATCACTGCGTTGCTGAAGTCCCGTGTCCGTGAACTGGTCGCGGGTCACGATCTCGACACCGTTCGGATCGAACTTCCTGAGGATCGAGCCGGCGACCTCGAGCTCGCGTGCGGAAAGCGGATGACTCCAGGAGGACAAGGGCAGGAGGCAGTCGCGGTCGGCAGCGGCCGGGATCGCCGCCTCGGCGCCGGCCCCGGGAGGCGTGTTTTCACCAAGGCCTAGATATTCCTTGTGGCCGGCCGAGGGAGGAGCGCTCCTGAGCTGCGCAAAGGAGCGCGGGCTCACTGCAGTGCTGATGTCGCGGTCGCGGCCAAGCCAGGAAATGCCCGTGAAGTCATAGGCTGGCTGTTCCCCTCCCTTGGCGCGCTGCTGATAGGTGTCGACGGATGCGTGATCCATGAGGAGGAGGCTCGAGGGCAGACGAAGCATGGCGCCGTCGGGTTCGAAGATGAGATGCTTCGCGGGCCTTATCGCCGCGTCGAACGGCCCGAACAGCTCCAGGTAGAGTTGGTGCGAGAGTGCAACGTCGAAGGGATAGGTGGTACGCTGTCCGTTCTCGACCTTCGAGATAGTGTCGCGAAGCGCGTCGACCTGTTCATTGAGCTGCTTCGAGCTCGCCTGGAGCTTCACCGAACGCGCGGAAGTGGGCGTGATCAGCATCGCATAGACGTGATCGCCAACGATCGTCATCCGGTAATAGGCTTCGTCCGGCCGGAGGATCTTCTGGAGGTCGGCGAGCGAAATTGTATCGCTCGAGACGGCCCGGTAGCGGGGGAAGCTCGACAGTGCGGCCTGGGTTGTCAGCTGTTCCTTCTGCGAGGTGTCCAGCGTCGCTTTGAGGACGCGCGCGCGAACAGCTTCCTGCGGCGTCGGCTTGGCGAGGTCCTCAAGCCTTGCAAGCTCGATCCGGGAACGCTCGACCTGGCGCGTCAGCGTGACTGACTGACGGAACAGACGCGAAGCTTCGTCCGTGCCTCCCGTCAGCTCGCGGGCGAGGACCGCCTGCGTCTGCGCAAGGCCGGGCCGGACCATGAGCTGGGTCGCAGCGAAGATCTCGGTCTCGTTCCTGGCATCGTCGCTCTTCTTCAACAGGAGGTCGACGTAAGGGCGAAGGACGTTGGCAAAGCTAGGCGGAAGATTGCTGGTGTCGGGCTGGGAATGGACGATGTTGCTGAACATCGCTTCGGCCGTTGCAAGCTGTCCGGTTCGCGCAAGATAGCCAGCGAGCCGCGCCTTGGCGTTGAGAAGGACCGCGGAGCCTGGATAATTGACCTCCATGAGGCTCACTGCCTGTCGGTAGAGCTTGTCTGCGTCGGCCCGATCGCCCGTTTCCTCGGAGATCGCTGCGAGGTCGCCGAAGATCTGCGCTCTCATCCAGAGGATCGACGCGACCTTGCCGCTGCGGATCGACTGGAGCTGCTGATCGGCGCGGTCGAGTGCCTGGCGGGCACCTGCGCGGTCGCCCGTGAGGCGCAGTGACGTGCCGCGCAACTGCAGTGCCTGACTGTCGAGGATCGCTACTTTCTCGGCAGGCAGCAGTTCGTCGGACTGGTTGCCGAGCTGCTGTCCGATGCGCGCATCGGCGTTGAGCCGATGAGCCATCGCAGAGTCGATCTCGAGCTTTCCTGCATCGCTGGTTTCATTGTCGATCACGGCTTTTGGAAGCGGCTTTTCAAGCTCTGCGAGCGCAGCCTTGGGGTCGCCCTGGTTGAGATCGTGGATGGCGCGATAATTGCGCAGCCGGCGGGCAACGATCGGATCCGATCCGACCGCCTCGGCAGCCCTCGCGAACAGGGAATCCGCTTCTGCGAAACGGCCAAGGTTCGATTTCTGGAGCGCTTCGTTGACCAGCGCTTCGGAACGGTTGAGCGGGGCATCGCCGGAGTTGGTGCTTGCAGCGGCAAAGAATTCCGCCGCTTCCGCATAGCTTCCGGCATTATTGCGCCGATAGGCTTCCTCGAGCGCCTTGTCGGGGGCCAGCGTTCCCGCCTGGACCCGCGCAAAGGCGGCAGGGTCGCCGACGCCCGTGGTTGCAATGGAGATCTCGCCGCTGACCGCCTGGTCGGCGACAAGACTGCGCAGCGCAAGCTGAAGCGCGCTGTCATAGCCTGCAAGGCCTTGCGCTGAATAATGGAGATTGCCGCGGCGAAGCTCATAGCCGCGGTAAGTGACGTTCGCGTCCCTGAGCTTGCAGTCGATGATGTCGACGCTTCCAAGGCCCGCGATGGTTCCGCGATGCGGAGCTTCGCAATTTGCGCGGTCCCGCCGGTCGCTTGCGATGCGGGTCCCTGCAGTTGCGCTCTCGCGCAGCTTGTAGAGTTTGCCGACGGGCAAGGCGGCGTCCCTGCAGGTGATTGCATAACCGGCGTCGAACATGCCGGTCAGTGCCTTGTCGGTGGTGAGGCTCTGCGCCGAGCAGAAGCTCGTTCCACTGTTGCCGATGCGCCAGCTGTCGCGGACGCTGAGCGGTGTCGCCGCGAATGAGGATGCAGCGCCACCGGCAAGAAGGGCGAGGGCTCCTGCAATCGCGAATGCTTTCCTGCTCATCTGACCCTCCGATCAGTTCGAGGTGCCGGGATTGTCGATCATCGTGTTCATGCCGCCGCTCGTGACGGGCTGTTCAAGGTCGGTCTTGAGCTGCACGGGCCCGGAATTGATGAGGCCGAGCGAGGGATCGGTGCTGCCATCATCGTTCTGGTCCTTCTTTTCGGATTCCTTCTCACCCTTCTGCTGCTCGGTTTCGCTCGGGTCGGCTGACGCAAGGTCGCTGGGGCTGCCGACCTGCTGGATCGGACCGAGGATGGATTCAGCACCCTGCGTTTGCAGTGCCGCGGGAGGCGG
>DATMHD010000151.1:0-5291 GCA_035555075.1 Sphingomicrobium sp.
AACACTCAAGGCGACGGGCAAGAACCTCGACGTCCTCGAGCCTTCCAATGCAGAATTCGGCGAAGTGGTGACCGTTCGCCAGCAGCGGCCCCTGGGGCTTGGACACGCAGTCTGGTGCGCACGGCATATTGTCGGCGACGAGCCCTTCGCTGTCCTGCTTCCCGACGAGCTCATGACAGGGCAGCCCAACTGCCTCGCGCAGATGGTCAAGGCCTATGAGAAGGCGGGAGGGAATATCGTTGCGGCCCTCGAAGTGCCGGAAACCGAAACCCACAAATATGGGGTCATCGAACCCGGTGCGAGCGACGGACGATTGACCGAGATCCGGGCAATGGTCGAAAAGCCGGCACCAGGAACTGCGCCATCGAACCTCATGCTTCCGGGCCGATACATCCTCCAGCCGGAGGTTATGCGGGAACTCGACGCTCAGGAAACCGGCGCGGGGGGCGAAATCCAGCTTACCGACGCGATGGCCAAGCTGATCGGGAGGCAGGCCTTCCATGCCTACCGGTTCGAAGGTGAGCGCTATGATTGCGGGAGTGCTTCGGGCTTCGTGACGGCCAATCTCGCAATTGCACTTGAACGGAGCGACGTTCGCCCTGAGGTCGAGAGGTTCATTTCGACACGTTGCGCCTGATGAAAATCCCCGACCAAAGAGCGGGCGCAGTTGCCCTGCGCCACGATCGTTCCTCAACGGGCCCTGGCCCGCTCCTCTCTTAGCTGATCGCGCAGCTCGCCGATCTGCATGGCCCGCTCGACAACCCGTGCGTCGAGCGCCGCATTGTCGTCCTTCAGGCGCTGGATCGATCGTGCTCGGTCGATCCGGCGATCGATGCGCGCAAACAGAACGTCAAAGTGAAAGGGCTTCAGGATCACGTCGTCGGCGCCGGCTTCATAAGCGCGGACCGCCCCTTTTGGCTCCGACTTGCCGGTGATCAGCATGATCGGAATATCATTCCACTGGACTTCCCCACGAATTGCCCGCGCCAGTTCCGCGCCGCTCATTCGCGGCATGTTGAGTTCGGCAAGCACGAGGTCGATCGGGAGACGGTAAAGCTCGGCAATTCCGGCCGGACCGCCGTCCGCCGTCGTCACTCGATAGCCATGTTCTGTCAGCCGCCGCGCAAGAACGCCGAGGTTCGTGCGATTAGGCTCGACGACGAGAATGCGAGTGCGCTCGTCAGTTGTCGCGGGATAACGGATTTCCATCGCAGCCGTCGCTACGCAAAAATGGTTAATGCGGTGATAAGCATGACACTTGGCGACCGGAGGCCTCTCGCCGCGACAGGCAAGTCGCAAGGGAGCGGCGGGTCGTCTGATTAGGGCTCGAGCTCAACGTCCCAGTAGAGATAGTCGCGCCAGCTGGAGTGCAGATAATTGGGAGGGAAGGCGCGGCCGTGCTCCTGTAGTTGCCATGTCGTTGGACGGATCGGTTCCCGGTGCGGATGCATGTGCGCTTCAGCCGGTGTGCGACCGCCTTTTCGCAAATTGCACGGTGCACAGGCCGTCGCGACATTCTCCCATGTGGTTCGGCCGCCGTGAGCACGCGGAATGACATGATCGAAGGTCAGTTCGCGAGACGTCCCGCAATAGACGCAGCGGAATTTGTCGCGGAGGAACAGGTTGAAGCGGGTGAACGCCGGATATTCATTGGGACGGACATAGTCGCGAAGGGCGATCAGGCTCGGCAGCTTCAGGGCGGTGCTCGGGGAGTGCACCTCGCGGTCGTAATGGGCGACGACGTCGACGCGCTCGAGGAACATCGCCTTGATCGCCGTCTGCCACGGCCACAGCGAGAGCGGATAATATGAGAGCGGCGTATAATCGGCGTTGAGAACGAGCGCCGGGCAGCTTTCGGGATGGCGGATAAGCTCGGGATGGTACATGCGTCAGCCAGCACAGCCTTTCGTTCGGTTCGAACCGAACTGCAGCTCCCCGGCCCCGTCGCACTCAAGGAGGAGAGGGCATGATCGGCCCGTCTTCCCTTGTCGACCACCGGATGCCAAGCCGGCGTGACATGCCTATGACACCATTTTCAGTGACTCAGCGTCAAGAGTGCTTTCGGCAACACAGGTTATGATTGTGACACGCTTCGCACCGTCCCCGTCGGGACGGCTGCACCTGGGTCATGCTTTTAGCGCATCGATCGGCCACTCGCGAGCACTAGAGTGCGGTGGCCGCTTCCGCGTGCGGATCGAGGATCTCGACCAGACGCGGTGCAAGCCCGAGTTCGTCGAGCGAATTTTCGAGGACCTGCGCTGGCTCGGGCTTGGATGGAACGAGCCTGTCATCGTCCAGTCGCAGCGCACGGCTGCTTATGAAGCCGCGCTCGAGGAGCTCCGATCGCGGGGACTTGCATTCGCCTGCTTTTGCACTCGCGCGGATATCGCCCAGTCGCTCACAGCGCCTCATGGAGATGCCGCGACTTCCTATCCCGGAACCTGCCGGACGCTGCCCGACGATCCGGCGCGCCGCTCCACGACGCCTCATTGCTGGCGCCTCAATTCAACGAAGGCTCTCGAACTTGTCGGTCTTCCGACCTGGACCGAGGTCGACGATCGAAGCTTCACTGCCAGGGAGCGGGACATTGGCGACGCGATCCTCGCCCGAAAGGACGCGCCTGCATCCTACCATCTCTCGTGCGTGGTCGACGATGCATCGAGTGGCGTAACGCAGGTCGTGCGAGGCGTTGATCTTCGCGCATCGACCCCGGTTCAGCGCCTCCTCCAAGAGCTGCTCGGCCTCCCCGAGCCCATGTATCTCCATCACCGGCTCGTAACGCACGAGGACGGCCGCCGACTCGCGAAGCGCGATCTTGCGCCGACTCTTGCCGCATTGCGCGACAGCGGCACAGATGGTCCATCGCTGGTGGCTGACCTCCTAGCGGGCAAGCTTCCGCTTGGTTTCGCTTTTCGCGACGAGTAGAGCCCAAAGCATGACTGCAATCCTGATGGTCCTCCTGTTCGTCGTCATGGCCGGCGTGGTCTACGTCCTCGTCCGCGGGGTCATTGCCATGGCATCAGGCAAGGACATGACCGGCGAGCAGTCCCAGATGTGGATGCGCCGGCGAGTGTTGTTCCAGGCGGTCGCGATCGTGATCGTCATCCTTATTCTCGTCATCGCCGGCTCGGCGAACCGCTGAAGCTTGGTCAAGCTCAACAAAATCTACACCCGCACCGGTGACTCTGGCAGCGCCGGGCTCGTGGACGGCAGCCGCGTCCGCAAGTCGGGTCTTCGAATGACGGCAATCGGGGAAGTCGACGAAGGCAATGCCGCCATCGGGCTTGCAATCTCCGCTCTTGGCGAGGCCGGAGGGGCCGACTTGCTCCTCAGGATCCAGAACGACCTGTTCGATCTTGGAGCGGACGTCGCAACTCCAGGGGAGGTCGAGGGAGCGCTTCCCATGACGGCGGGACAAGTGGAACGTCTCGAGCGCGAGATCGACCACATGAACGAGAGCCTGCCTCCACTTACCAGTTTTATCCTGCCAAGCGGGCCCGCGAGCGTGTCTGCGCTTCACCTCGCGCGGGCCGTGATCCGCCGGGCCGAGCGCGCGGCGGTTGCCCTTGCCGAGAAGGAGCAAGTGAACCCTCATCTGCTTGCGTACCTCAACCGCTTGTCGGACCACCTTTTTGTTTCCGCGCGCTTCGTTGCGGCTCGACAAGGCGGTGACGTTCTCTGGAAGCCGGGCGGAACGCGCGGCGAATAGCCCGCAGCGCGGAACATTTCGCGAACTAATGACTATACTGTCATGCTGTTTCGTGGCAGTGGAGCGAGCGCATGGCCCGGGAGGATTCTAGCGGAGCCCTCAAGGCGATTGGCGAACGACTTTTCGCCACCCGCAAGATGACGGTTGATCTTGCAGCGCGCCTTTCCGATGCAGATGCGACGATCCAGCCTTTCCCCGACGCTTCTCCTGCCAAGTGGCACCTCGCACATACCACCTGGTTCTTCGAAACTTTCGTGCTTCGCGATCATGTGCCGGGTTATCGCCCGTTTGACGAGCGCTGGGCATTTCTCTTCAACAGCTATTACGAAGCGGAGGGCCCAAGACACGCGCGGCCGAGGCGAGGAATGCTCAGCCGCCCCTCACTCGACGAGGTGCGTGCCTACCGCGCTTACGTCGACGAGGCCTTGGAAGCTGCGCTCCGGACGCCGAGCGCGCTTGACCTTATCGAACTCGGCATCAATCACGAACAGCAGCATCAGGAACTCTTCCTCACCGACATCCTTGCGTCGTTCGCTGAAAATCCTCTGGAGCCAGCTTACGGCGAGCTTTCGCCGGTGCCCTGTTTTGCAGTCGAGCCCGTCAGCTTCCATCCCGGCCGCACCGGGGTGGTCGAGATCGGAGCCGATGGACATGGCTTCACGTTCGACTGCGAAGGTCCCCGGCACCGCGTTTTCTTGAGCCCGCACGAACTTGCCAACCGTCCCGTCACAAGTGGAGAATGGCAAGAGTTCATCGACGATGGCGTCTATCAGACCGCAACTTTGTGGCTATCGGACGGATGGACCTGGGTTCAGCAGGAATCGGTCGCCGCGCCCCTTTACTGGCGCCGCGATGGCACCGAGTTCACGCTCGGGGGTCGCCGCGAGATCGACTGGGCGGCACCCGTTGCCCACGTAAGTTTCTATGAGGCCGACGCTTATGCGCGCTGGGCGGCCGCCCGCCTTCCGACGGAGGCCGAATGGGAGGATTTCGCGACCACTGCTGATCCGAATATCGGCAACCAGCTGGATGGAGCCGGTGCTGTTGCTCCCCGAGCCGGCGGGGGCATGTTCGGGAACGTATGGGAATGGACCCAGAGCGCCTTTGGTCCCTACCCGGGGTTTATGACCGCCAAAGGCCCGGTTGGTGAGTATAATGGCAAGTTCATGTCGGGCCAGCTGGCGCTGAAAGGCGCTAGCTGCGCTACGCCGCGCGGACATAGCCGCGCGTCCTACCGTAACTTCTTCCCGCCGGCCGCTCGCTGGCAGTTCACGGGAGTACGCCTTGCTAAAAACTCGTGATCCGCAGGCGGTCGCCTTCCGCGACGATGTCCTGGCAGGCCTTGCGGCGCCGATTCCGGCAATTCCCGCGCGCTGGCTCTACGATCATCGGGGCTCCGAGCTCTTCGACGAGATCACTCGGCTCCCCTCCTACTATCCAACGCGCACCGAGACCGGGATCTTCGAGGACTCGATGCCGGAAATCGCAGCGAGGGTACCAAGGGGCGCCGTGGTGATCGAGTTCGGCGCTGGCTCCCAGACCAAGACCCCCCTGCTGTTGAGCGCCATCGATCCAGCAGCCT